>JBAUOG010001321.1:0-3814 GCA_049579625.1 Bryobacteraceae bacterium | reverse complement strand
GTTCAACGCAAATGGAGTGGAACTCTATTCTCGGTTCCACTTCGGTCGATTTGCCCTCGTGGCCGGCTTGAACGACTACATGCCTCAACACCTGATCCCCCTGCTGGCTCCTGACTTCCGCACACGTTACGCCATTCTTGGCGCCGAATGGCATTTTTCTCCGGCAGGCTTTGCCTTTTTTGAAACCAGGTTGGGCGATAGCGTCAATGGCAACGGGCAATCTGTCAGCAACGCCGCCGCACTCGGTTTCCGCTATGACTTCATCTGGAAAACTTTGCATATTGCCCAGTAGGCTTGGGAGAAATGGGTGAAATGGGGACGGGAGAGATGGAGACAGGCGCGCATTTAATCTGAGTCTATAGCCCGACCGGAGGGGGTTAGGTCTGGGAAGCCGTGAGTCGAGGAGGTAGCCGCCCGCGTCGATTTCCGCACTAGTCGTTCCTCCAGGTTCCAGAACGCCCAGTTCCTGCGTGTCGAGGAAGGAACATTCGTGGGCGGCGAGTGGAAAGCCTCTCGGCTCCTCAATGGCGATGAAGCATTCTTCGGTTCGTTCTGCCGGCTAGTGGCGCCATAATTCGCGCCAAATTGACCAGCTACTAGCCTTTCCAGGCAGCCCGCGTCCCTGCTTTGACAGACTAGGAACATATGGCTTTCCCCATTCAGCGATTGCGCCGTCTGCGGTCGTCGGAGCCCATGCGGCGGCTGGTGCGCGAGACTCGCCTTAGCCCGGCGCAGTTTGTGCTTCCTCTCTTCGCTTGCCCCGGAGAAGGCGTCCGCAAAGAGATCAGCTCCATGCCGGGCAATGCGCAGCTCTCCATTGACAGGCTGGTGCAGGAGTGCGAAGAGTGCGCGCGCCTTGGCATCGGCGGCATCATCCTGTTTGGCATCCCGGAGTCGAAGGACGAGCTCGCCTCCGGCGCTTATGACCCCGACGGCATCACCCAGCGTGCGGTACGCGCCATCAAGAAGGCGCATCCCGGTCTGCTGGTTATCACCGATGTCTGCAACTGCGAATACACCAGTCATGGCCATTGCGGATTTGTCAAGAATGGCGATGTGGAGAACGACACAACTCTCAACTGGCTCGCCAAGACGGCTGTATCGCACGCTCAGGCCGGTGCCGACATCGTAGCGCCCAGCGATATGATGGACGGCCGCGTGGCGGCTATTCGAGAAGGCCTGGATGCGGCCGGCTTTCACACGACGCCCATCCTTTCCTACGCGGCGAAATATGCCTCCGTGTTCTACGGCCCATTCCGGGAAGCGGCGGAATCCGCGCCACAATTCGGAGACCGGCGCAGCTACCAGATGGATCCGGCCAACGGACGCGAAGCCATGCGAGAGATCGAACTCGATCTGGGTGAAGGCGCCGACATGATCATGGTGAAGCCCGCGATGGCCTACCTCGACATCATCCGAATGGCGCGCGATCGTTTCGACGTGCCCATCGGCGCGTACCAGGTCAGCGGAGAGTTCAGCATGATCATGGCGGCGGCGCAGAACGGCTGGATCGATCTCGACCGTGCCATCCTGGAGTCCCTTACCTCCATCCGCCGCGCCGGCGCGGACTTCATCCTGACCTACTTTGCCAAGTCCGCCACTCGCCTCTTGTCTTAAGGGCCGGTATCCTCGGATTTTTCCTACCAAGAGCTTCCGTTCGCTGGGCCACCAGTTCGTTATGTGGACGCGTACACCGTCGCATAGCCGGTTGTCATGAGAGTTCGCATTTGCTGGAAGCGCGCCCAGGAGCCACCAGGCAGCCTGCTCCCATTCCCGGCCAGCCATGACTCGCGCATCGCGCAGGTAGGCGATTGCCCCATCCTTAACGGCCCGTCGTGGTTCTACGTGGAGTGGTGGGAGGCGCTGCGAAAGCTCCAGCCGGATATACTGGCCGGGCACCGGGATGCCCTCAGGCGCCTGGCAGAACTGGCGATGCGGCGGCGGATCGACATGGCGCTCGGCCGCGCTGTGTTTATCCTTACCCGGGTTGGCGAGCGGCCTTTGCCTGAGGCGGCACGCGATCAACTGTGGCATGCGTTCGGGGTACCGATTCATGAGCTGTATGTCACCGGCAACGGCATCGTCCTGGCGAGCGAATGCGAGGCCCATAACGGTTGGCACGTGCATCCCGACACCGCCCGCATTTCCAAGCTGTCCGGCGAGCCCCACCTCATCCTGAACCGGCTCGGCAGCAACGGCCGTGAATTCCAAGCGGTAGGCATGGGTTTCGCAGCCGATGTGACCACCGAGGTCTGCGACTGCGGACAGAGCACTCCACGTGTTGTGAACCTGCCTGTGTTCGCCGATCACTTGGCGTTGGCCAGACTGGCGGCGGGGGCCTGCGCGAACGGTGTGTTGGCGCCCCCGGCGGCCTAGTCGCCTGGCGCGTCGCAATGTTAATCTGAAGTCAGTTCTGCGCGGATGTGGCGGAATTGGCAGACGCACTGGATTTAGGTTCCAGCGCTCGCAAGGGCGTGGGAGTTCAAGTCTCCCCATCCGCACCAAGAAATTAGGGGTTTTCTCGGCAGTCTTTGTCTCATTTAGTGCGCAGTTTCGGACCTGTTTGCTCGCCGCGTCAGACCCGGAGAGGCCCGATCGCGCTCTCTTAGCGCCGCAGTCAGTTCGTTGAAGTACCGTGGCCACTTTCTCGGGAAAGCTGATCCGGATTCTGTTGCGGAACGCGTTACGTATTAAACACTTCGTGGCACGATTCCGGCTCATGCTGCTGACTCCTCAACGATTTGCTCTTTGTGGCTGTCGATCCATATCGAGGTCTGCAATATCGAAACGCCAGCATTTGTCCAGGCGCACTTTACGTAGCTGATCGCGAACTACCTTTTTCTTGAAGCCATCGCGCGTAAGGCCGCAGTATTCGGCGGCTTCGTCGAGCTTAAGCACGCGACGGGTGGTTGTGCGATTAAGAAGAAACTCGTTCAAATGGTCAGCCACAGCCTTTGCGAACGCTGGTAGGTTAATGAAGTCTGACGTGTTCGTTTGCATGATGATGACTTCAATTCGGAGTTTTGGATCGAGCAACTGTATTTGTTTTCACGAGGAGTGACTCGGCCACCCCCACCATTACTTGGTTCTGTAAGGCTTCGTTGTAGCTCAACGAAAAGCCTGCCTTCTGCTTTGTGGTGTCCCTGCGCCTCTCAAGTTTCGGTTTCCTGGGCCCCTATTAGTAAAGAGGCCTCCCAGAGTCAAAAACCAGATGCTGCTGCCATTTTTTGTTTGCTCGCAAAATTACCACCGGGGATGTGCGCCGCAGGGGTGCGGTTGACCGGGCCTCCGCGGTGTTGTCTTCACAGTCCGTCCTGACACAGAGGAATAGTTGCGATCACTCCACAGTTTGTTATGCCCTGCAACGAGTCGAGGCGCTTTGCCTCAGCAGTTCTGAGGTTGATTGTTTACTCTCGCACCTCAAAGCCTTTTTCCCAGCAGGGCCCGGATTTGATGGTCTCGCTCTCTGGCCACATCCCGGAGACCCCTTCTTTGGGCCTGAGGATCACCCCGGCACCTTTCCAAATGGTGATCGATTAGATACACTGCCCGCGTGCGCTTTGTCACCAGCACTCCCGCCGCCGCATTTTCCGCGATGTCGCTGCCGATGTTGTATCTGGCCGGGCAACCGAAGGCGCCAGTCGCCCCTTCATTTGTGGACGTCACTGCGCAAACCGGCATTCAGTTCGTTCACCAGGCGAGCTTGACGACGCGGAAATACCTGATTGAGTCTATGAGCGGCGGTGTCGCTTTGTTCGATTACGACGGCGATGGCCTGCTCGACATCTTCTTTGTGAACGGGGCCGCCTTGGCG
>JBAUOG010001320.1:0-2835 GCA_049579625.1 Bryobacteraceae bacterium | reverse complement strand
GGAGCCGGAAGGCTACATGTTCCTCTTCGAAGGTGGAGCGCAAGCGCCGCGAGAGATTGAACAGCTATTCAACGAGCTGGTAGGACCTGAAGATGCCGGGAAGTTCTGGCATTCGTATCGGGATCAGTACATCACGGAGCAGGACATCGCCTTCATTCGCAGAGCCGGTTTCAACTCGGTGCGGATTCCACTACACTACAAATTCTTCACGGGCGGCGGCGAGGGCTTTACGTACTTGGACCGGGTGGTCGAGTGGTGCAGCAAGGCGGGGCTGTGGGTGATTCTGGATCTGCACTGCGCCCCAGGCGGGCAGAACGGCACCAACATTGACGACAGTTGGGGCTACCCGTGGTTGTTTGAGAGTCCGCAGGAGCAGCAGGCGACAATCGACGTCTGGAAGCGACTGGCGCTGCACTATCGCGACAACAAGACCGTATTGGGCTACGACTTATTGAACGAACCGATTCCGCACTTCCCGCAATTGCAACAGTACAACTCCAAACTTGAGCCGCTCTACCGGCGCATTGCCGCGGGAGTTCGGGAGGTGGACCCGAATCATGTACTGATTCTGGGTGGCGCGCAGTGGGACACCAACTTCAAGGTGTTTGGCTCGCCGTTCGATAAGAACGTGATGTACACGTTCCACAAATACTGGATGCCGCCTGAGCAGAAAGCCATTCAGGAGTACGTGGACTTTCGAGACCGCTACAACGTGCCGGTTTGGCTGGGCGAATCGGGCGAGAACAATGATAAGTGGGTTGCGGAATTCGTGAAGCTGCTGGAGAAGAACGACATCGGATGGTGTTTCTGGCCCTATAAGAAGATGGTGAGGAGTTCAGCTCCAGTTTCCTTTGAAAAGCCGGCGCATTGGGACGAGATTACGGCTTATGTGAAGCAGCCGGGCGGCACAGGGGAAGCCGAGAAGCGGCTGGGAGTGCGGCCGTCGCTGGCTGACGCGCGCGCGGCCCTGAACGATCTGCTGGTGAAGATCCGTTTTGAAAACTGCAAGGTCAATGATAGGTATCTGGAGGCGTTGGGACTGAAGGGAAAGTAAGGGCATTAGCCCGAAGTGAAACAGCCGGATCTGGGCATCCGGCGCGGGCGGTGGCGCCCTCCCCACTTGGGGATCAGCCCACTAATCCGCTTTTAGAGGAAGGTTCGCGTAGTTTTCGTTATGGTGGCGGACGTCGATGCCCTTTACCAGAAAGAGCACGTCCTCAGCGACGTTGGTGGCGTGGTCAGCGATGCGCTCGAGGTTCCGGACCACAGAGATCAGCTGGAAGGCCTGTGGGATGTGCTGCGGTTCCTTTTCCATAAAGCTAATCAGCTCGTGGTAGTTCGCGGTACGGAGCTGGTCGACGGCGTCGTCAGAAACAAGCACGCTTCTGGCAAGCTCGGCATCGCGGCTCACGAACGAGTCGAGGGCCTTGCGCACCATGGATTGCACCAGTCCAGCGATGTAGGGAATATCGATAGTCGGCTGGATTACTGGCTCTCGCACAAGCTGGAGGGCACGCTCCGCAATGCTGACCGCGAGGTCTCCCATGCGTTCCAGATCGTTGTTGATTTTGATGGCAACAGTGATGAGGCGCAGATCGGCGGCCACCGGCTGTTGAAGCGCGAGGAGCCGGATGGCGTTTTCGTCGACCTCAATCTCCAGTTTATTAATGCGAGCTTCGGTGGCAATTACTTGTTGAGCAAGCTCGGGATTCCGCTCGACCACGGCTTGCACGCTGCGGTAGACGGAATTCTCGACAAGCGCACTCATTTCGAGTAGCTTCGCCTTGAGTGCCTCTAAATCCTGCTCAAAATGACGCAATGCTCATTACCTCCGTAAGAAAATAGGCCGCTAACCGAACCGACCCGTGACGTAATCTTCTGTTTCTTTCTTATTGGGATTCTGGAATATGACTTGGGTGTTGTCGAACTCGATCAGCTTGCCCAGGAAAAAGAAGCCCGTGTTGTCGGCCACGCGGGCGGCCTGCTGCATGTTGTGGGTGACAATCACAATGGTCGTGATGTCTTTGATCTGGAACAGCAGTTCCTCGATCTTGAGCGTAGCGATAGGGTCCAACGCAGAGCACGGCTCATCCAACAAAAGAACTTCAGGTTCTACCGCGAGGGCGCGCGCGATGCAGAGGCGCTGTTGTTGGCCTCCGGAAAGGGCACTGGCGGGCTTTTGCAGCTTGTCTTTGACCTCGGTCCACAGGGCAGCCCGCTGCAGGCTCTTTTCGACCGCGGCCTCCACTTCCGATCTCCGGGTGGTCCCGTTGATACGGAGACCGTAGGCTACATTGTCAAAGATCGTTTTCGGGAATGGGTTCGACTTCTGGAAAACCATTCCGATGCGACGCCGGACGCCGGTGACGTCCATGTTGAGAATGTTGTCGCCATCGAGTTGAAGGTCGCCCTCGACACGAGTGGCCGGGACCGTCTCGAACATCCGGTTAAAGGTTCGGAGAAAGGTGGATTTGCCGCAGCCGGAGGGTCCGATGAACGCGGTGACCTTATTGGTGGCAATGTCCATGTCGATGCCGTGCAAAGCCTGAAATTTGCCGTAGAAGAAGTTTAAGCCGCGGGCACGGATCTTGGGAGCGGTACTGGTTTGGGGATCGTCGGGCATGGCTGGGGGAGAACTCTCCGTTTCCCTGGTGATCTGTTGACGTTGAGGAGTGGCCACGGTTCTTATCTCCCGGCTGACGATGGGTTACGGCCGATGATGAGCCGGGCCGTAATGTTAATTGTAAGCACGAGTGCGAGCAATATGAACCCGGCTGCCCAGGCTTGTTGATGCCAATCGTCGTAGGGAGAGATGGCGTACTGGTAGATCATAAC
>JBAUOG010001319.1:0-1918 GCA_049579625.1 Bryobacteraceae bacterium | reverse complement strand
GTGCAGACCGAGCCCGCAGCCGGAATACAGCTCCATGGCCAGTTCCGCAGTCAGCCTCTGCGGTTCAGGGAATCGCCGCCAGATCGGCCCGGGTAGCGGCACCCGGGGCATCCCGTGCCGCGTGAGTACCTCGGACACCATCCTGTCGGCGTACAGCGCCTGAATCAGCTCGATTTCCGACGGCCCATGCCGCGGCGGCGCGCCTCCGACACGAACCGGCAGGCCGGCGTCATGAGCTGAACGCAGCACGACCCGGCGAGACACGCCCAGCATCTGGCCGACTTCGTCAGCAGACAATCCGGCTTGCAAATACAGCTCGGCGAGTTCGGCCTGATGAATCACGATCCGGTCTTCCCGGTTATTCCCCCCGCGCGTTCGCATCGGCACGCCACGGGCCAGCAGCCGGTAGCGCACCGCGGCAGCGGGAATCCCGACGAGTCCGGCGATCTGCGTGGTGGACAGCCGCAGCCGCCGGTACAGGTCAGCCATCAGCTCATCCAAGTGCCGGGCCTGGTCGTCCCGGCCACCTCTGGGACGGCCGGTGCCGCGTGGGTTGACCGCTACCCCGGCCTTCTGCAGCACCCAGTTGACCCGCTGCCGGTTATTGCCCGTGATCCGGCCGATTTGATTGGTGGACAGCAGCTGGCAGGCGTACAAGTGAGCCATCCGCTCCGATTCCGGTGCATCTGGCAGGTCCGGAGGGCAGCCCTCGGTCGTGCCGTGCGGGCAGCAGGCCGCCGAACACGCCTGGCGGATGCCCGCCAGGCGGGCCCCTCCACCGCCATCCTTCACGATGACGCTCCTGGGGACCGTGGCCTGTGGACGACTCCGGTGACGGAGGCGCTGTCCGTCTGGTAGACGCCCACCGCGAAGTCATCGACCACTGCGCGGCACCTGGCCAGGGCGGAGAGGGCCAAGTCGGCATTGGCCGCGCCAAGGACGTCCCGTGCGCGGATCGTATCGTTGCGCATGGACAGCCGTTTCAGTTCGGCGTCCATGTCGCCCAGGTCGCGGTAGCTGAAACGGCCTGCCGTGGTCATGGCCTCGATCCGGGCCAAGAGGTCATCGCACGCGGCGATGATCTCGCCGTATTCCCGGTCCCGGGCTGCGTTGAAGGCGGCGATCAGGGCCGGCGCGCCTTCGACCGCGTCCGCCCGCAGCAGTTCGGCCGAGCCGCCGGCCTCGGTGATCGTCTTCCGGGTCCGCCGCAGGGTCCGCTCGGCGCCGGGGGAGGCGGGCAGTACGGCGACCGCGTTCACCAGGTAGACCGCGCCGATCCTGGTCAGTTTCCGCCGGATGGCCGCCTTCAGCGCGGAGGCCGCTGGCAGCCGGTAGGCCAGGACGAGCCAGGTCACCGTGCCGGGTGGTGCCATCGCGGTCACGGTCTCATACCGCGCCGAGCAGGTAGGCGAGCAGGATCACCGCGAACACATACAGCAGGTAGAGGTTCACGTCCCCGGACTGCAGCGGCCGGATCGCATCGGCTAGCCACTCGACCGCGCGGATCACCGGCTGGTACAGGTACCGCTCGAAGATGGGCGTTACCTGCGCCTCGTAGTGCACCGGGCCGGACCGTCCTGCCGGGTCGTCGTCGCTGGCCCGGGTGACCGATACCGCGGGCCGGTACAGGGCGTCGAAGGTGACCCGGGTGGGCGCGGAGAACGTCATGGCTGAGTACTGCATCCGCGGCTTGAAGCTGACCATGCCGCCGTCCCACACCGGCACCGACACGCTCGCCGCGCGAGGCCGCCCGGCCAGGTAGATCAGCGCGGGCACGGCGCACGCCGCGACGAGGAACACGGCCAGGTAGGTCGGGGAGAACGCCGAGAAGTCCGCGTGCGCGGGCAGGACGGTGAGCTTGCCGGGCAGCAGCAGCGGGCCGAGCGTGACCCCGGTGACCGTCCGCGCCGTCCGGGAC
>JBAUOG010001318.1:0-6044 GCA_049579625.1 Bryobacteraceae bacterium | reverse complement strand
GATACGGCCGTAGTCTCTGTTCGACTTTCTTAAGACAGCGAAAGCCGTGTGCCTCAACCTTCGTGATCATGCGTCTCCCATTGTGACAAGTTGACGCCGCTCGTGCCAGATCGGTGCCAGGCGTAGGCGCTATCCTGGCAACCAGCCTAGTGGACGTCCGCCATCGCCTCGTTGATGCCGTTGAAGACGGCATCATAATGCCCGCTGGCCGCCGCGAACCGCAGCCGCTTCACATTCTCGACGCAGATCTCCGTCGCAGCCGGCTGCGTCTTCAGGATCTCCATCGTCTCGGCAATGAACTTGTCCAGCGGCATCGCCCGTGGGTCGGAGGCGCCGCTCATCAGGTCCGTGGCCACATAAGGTGGGATGAGCTCCACGACTTCCATGCTGGACCCCTTGAGCTGATACCTCAGTGACTCCGTATAAGAGTGGATCGCGGCCTTGGTTGCGCAGTAGGTTGGGGTCGGGGCCATCGGCACGAACGCCAACCCGGAAGAAACATTCATGATCACGGCCTGTGGCTGCTTCTTGAGCAGCGGCAGGAGCGCCGCGGTAAGCCTAATCGGCCCCAGCAGGTTCGTGACAATCGTGGCTTCCGCGTCGGCCAGATCTTCCTGTTGTGACTGCAGCTTCTCCAGCCGCATGATTCCCGCATTGTTGACGAGCACATTGAGCGCCGGATATTGTCTGGCCACTTGCGCGGCGAACAAACGAATGTCCGCCGGGGCTGTAATGTCGAGCACCAGGGAAGTCATCCCCGGATTCGCCGCAGTCGTCTCATCCAGTGCCTTCTTCCGCCGACCTGCAATGATGACCTCGTTCCCCAGCGCGTGGAAGGCCTCGGCCAGCCCGCGCCCAATGCCCGACCCGCCACCCGTAATCAGAATCGTATTGCCGGTCATTTTCATACTGATTATCTGTTCCTCTATTGCAACTTACCGCGCCACAGGCTTCAGTGGGGAAACCTCCACAACTCGACGTTGCACGGCCTTCATGCTGTGGCGGCGCTGTGATGAAATTAAGGTACAAGCATGTCAACGCTCGACTGGTCACAATGTCCTGCTGTCGAAAGCGTCCCCGGCAAGGTAAGCGGCGCGTGGGTTCTGAAAGGTACAAGGATGCCTGTTTCCGCGATCTTCGAGAATCTCGAGGCTGGGGCCAACATCGACGACATCATGCAATGGTTCGACGGACTAGACCGCGAACAGGTCAAGGCTGTGATCCAGTTCGCCGCTCGTAGTCTTGATAAAGAACCCGCTTGCGTCCCGTAGATGCGGATTGTTTTCGATCAAGCAACACCCTGCCGATCCGCACTTATCTCGAAGGCCACACCGTCCGTACAGCATTCCAGCAGGGCTGGGACAAACTTGGAAATGGCGATTTGCTGGCAGTGGCGGAAGAAGCCGGATTTGACCTGCTGCTGCCAACCGACAAGAACATGCGTCATCAGCAGAGTCTCGCAGGCCGTAGACTCGCAATCGTGGTTCTGGGCCGCCAGCAGTGGCCGCAAGTTCGCCCTCACGTGCAACGCATTATTGAGGCTGTCGATGCGGCCACTCCCGGCAGCTACGTCCAAGTTGACATACCCTAAGAACTTTCCCGTCGTAATAAGTACATCGGAAAAGCCGCGCATGGCAGAAACGACCACCGCCGCAAGGAATACGCAGCGCTGCGGTGAGTGACGATCCGAAGGTTTATTAGCGCTTCAGTCCCGAGCCGTCCGCTGCGTCCCAGTCCAGTGCATAGATCTCTTCGGTACCGATGGCCCGCGCAGTAATGAGTGTGTTGTTCAGCCCAGACGCGAACCAGCCTTGGCCTGCGACGTGCATCTTCTCGATCGAGGTGACCTTCTCGAGTTTTCGCTCGCTCATCGTGTACCGCCACCAGGCCTGGTCCGCGTGAAAAAATAGCGACTCTCCATCGCGGGACCAATTTGGCCAGCCACCCCGCATAGTGGAGATTTCCGTTTGTTTCCGGTTGGAGACATCATAGATCGTGACCTTCCATTTAGAACCCGCCAGCCCCGCGATGAAGCGGCCATCGGGTGACCAGTGAGGAGAGAACATCTGCTGCGTGCCCGGCATGGTAGAAACAGCGCCCGTTTTCAAATTGACTTGGCGGAGCCGTGTTTCGCCGGTTGGCGGTGAGCCCCAAGCAGCGAACACAATCGAAGCGCCGTCGGGCGACCAGCAGAAGAATGCGTCCCCGTTCGCTGCCGCCTCGCCGTGAGTGATCTGCTGCACGCCACCGCTCTCGAACGGCACGACATAAATCCGCCCCGGCGTTCCCGGCGGTCCTCCGAAGAAGCCGATCTGCTTGCCGTCCGGGGACCAATGAGGCGTGTTGACGGTCATGGGCGGTGACGTGAGTTGAAGCCGCTGGCTTCCGTCAACGGCACTTCTCCAAAGCGAGCCCTCCGGGATCGATACGTAGGTGACCCACTTCCCATCTTTCGAGTATTCGAGATCGCTGCCGGATATGCCAGGGAGCTCGGGAGCGCTCTGGCCGGTCTGAAGATCGTACCGCAAGAACTCACGGCGATCCGTGAATCCATTTATGAACAGTCGCTTGCCGTCCGCACTGAAGACCGGCGCAAGAGCCTCCATCGGTCCGGTCGTGAGTTGGATCGGACTTCGCGCGCCCCAGTGAAAGCCTGGATGCTCCCGCAGCGCCCAGATATTCGAAGTCCCCGCCCCGCTGGCACGAAAAACAAAGTACTCGCCGTCCGGCGACCAGTTGCCGCAGCACACCGACATCGAAGTATTCCAGCCCGGAAGCAGGGCACGCAATTCGCCCGTGGCCACGGACACTTCCCATAAGGAAAACTTGCCGCTCTTCTCGTCCATCATCGAGAAGCGCACCTTGCTTCCATCGGGCGACCAACGAAAGAATCCCGCAATGTGAGGGACGACTGCGAGCTTACGCAGTTCGGTTCCGTCGTTTCGCGCGATATGCAGTTCTTTCTTATAGGAGTAGATCAGTTGTTGACCATCCGGGGACCAGCTGGCCGCGGGACCATCGGCCAGCAAGTTGCCCAAACGTCGCGGGGCGCCGGCAAGAAGCGGCTCCACCCAAAGCTCGACGACAGCGCCGATTATCGCGTCCGCGCTAATCAACTTGCCCACCAGCAGCTCGGTGCCGTCCGGTGAAAGGTCGATCAGTTTGGCCTTGTTGCCAGGCAGCGGGACAGCGACCGTCTCGCCTCCCTTCACGGAGACCTGTTCCGCCTCGTTGGCATTCACACCGGAGCTGTAAAAGAGCCGGGATGCTCCGGAGAGTAATGGCATATATTTGGTCAGGCCGTCGGTGGTGATCTGGGTTGTGCCTGCGATTCGCGGGGGCGGAAGCGGGCGGAGGAACCACCAGGCAAGAGCCGCGGATGCGATCGTGAGTGCGCCGACAACATACGACCAGCGGATGGTGCGGCGAACAGGCCGGGTCCCCTTGTAAGGCGTTGGGGTGAAGGCTGGCTGAGACTTGCCCGAATTGAGATCGCGCTGCAGTCGCTTGAGATCGGCCCGCATGTCCGATGCGGTCTGGTAGCGATGGTCCGGGTCCTTTTCGAGAGCTTTCCAGATGATGTGCTGAAGCGCTTCGGGTATTTCAGGATTTAGTCGCGACGGCGGCTCCGGCACGTCGTGCAGAATCGCGGCCATCACCGCGCCCAGCGTCTTGCCTTGGAAGGGCATTTTCCCGGTCGACATTTCGTACAGCACGATGCCTACCGCGAAGAGATCGGTGCGGGCGTCAAGCTCATCGCCGCGCGCCTGTTCGGGCGACATGTACCCGGGAGTACCAGTGGCCGAGCCAGGGGCACTCAGGTCCGCGACCATGGTTGCGGTCTGATCGCTGTGCGGGGCGCTCGCCCGCGATTTCGCGAGGACCAGCTTCGCCAGGCCGAAGTCCAGGATTTTCGCTTGCTCTCGTCGGGTGATGAAGATATTCGCCGGCTTGATGTCGCGGTGCACGATGCCGCGCGCATGTGCGGCGTCCAGGCCATCAGTCACTTGAATAGACCAGTTCAGTAAGGAGTCAATCGGCACCGGTTTTTGTCCGATACGGTGCTTCAGTGTCATTCCTTCCAGCAACTCCATTGCTAGGAACGGAATGCCCTCATGCTCATCGACTTCGTAGACGGTGCAGATATTGGGATGATTGATGGCTGCCGCGGCGCGCGCCTCACGCTCGAACCGTTCCACGCTAACCCGCTCATGGGTCATGTCAGCCGGCAAGAACTTGAGTGCGACTTCCCGGCTGAGCCTGAAATCCTCGGCGCGGTAGACCACACCCATCCCGCCTTCGCCGAGTTTCTCGATGATGCGGTAATGAGAGACGACTTGGCCAAGCATGTGGGGGCGCGACGGACGAACCTTTTAGCTTAGCTGCCTTGGGCGGGAAAAGTCGATCTTCAGGAACTCATGTTCAGGAACTCTCCACCCGACCGGTCGACAAGAGAGGCTCCCGTAACTGTTTCTCTCTCAATGACGTTGAACCTCCCTGGCGGTGGCGAGCTCGGTGGGGGCGGGATCGCGGGAGTTTTGCGGCGGGTTCGAGAACTCCAGCGCACGATTGTCGACGGGCGCCCATTTCAGACTAATCACGTCGCGAATATAGTTCTGATAGACACGCCAGGGCGCCTTCGATCCCTGCTTCGGCCAACTTGCCAAAGCGCGCTGCATGTAGCCTGACGAGAAGTTCTCCACGAAAGACGCCGCCGCCGTTTCGTCGCGGTTCCTGGGCGTGACTTGGCGCGCGCCTTTGCGATCCATGAGGTTCAGCAGACGGCACACATAGGTGGAGATGAGGTCAGCTTTGAGCGTCCAGGACGCATTGATGTAGCCGAATACGGCGGCGAAGTTCGGCACGCCCGATAGCATGACGCCTTTGTAGGCCAACGTCTGGCCGAAGTCGATGCCACACCCGTCAACCGAAAGCTTGATTCCGCCATAGGCTTCGAGTACGAGGCCGGTGGCAGTGACGATGATTTCGGCTTCGAGCTGCTTCCCTGATTTGAGTTGGATGCCGCTCTCGGTGAGCGTTTCGATGTGATCGGTGACCAAGCTGGCACGCCCCGACTTGATGGCCTGGAACATGTCACCGTCCGGTACCAGGCAGAGCCGCTGCTCCCAAGGGTTGTAGCGAGGGCTGAAGTGAGTGGCGACGTCGTAATCCGGACCCAACGCATGGCGAACGCCTTTCAAAATTGCGGCCTTCATATAATCGGGGCGGCGCCGCGCCAGTTGGTAGAGATACATCATGAGCCCGACGTTCTTCCAGCGGGTTAGCCGGTAGGCCGACGCCTCCGGCAATAAACGGCGCAGTCGATTTGCCATCGCGTCCTGGGCGGGAAGAGAAACGATATAAGTGGGCGAACGCTGCAGCATCGTGACGTGGCTAGCAGATTTCGCCATGGCGGGCAACAGCGTCACGGCCGTGGCGCCGCTTCCGATGATGACGACGCGCTTGCCGGCGTAGTCCAAATCCTCAGGCCAGGCTTGCGGGTGAACCAGTCGGCCCTGAAAGCGGCCGACGCCTGGAAACTCTGGCGAGTAACCGGCGGAGTATCGATAATAGCCTGCGCAAGAGAACAAGAAGTTAGAGGTCAGAGTCAGTGGTTCCTCACGCCCGTCCGGCAATATGCGCACAGCGTCAACCGTCCATTTCGCTTCTTGCGAAGACCACTCGGCTGCCTTGATCTGCTGACCGAAGCGGATGTTGCGGTCGATGCCTTCGTCGCGGGCCGTGGCGCTGATGTATTCACGGATGTCGCTGCCGGGAGAAATCGTGGTTGGGTGCGTCCATGGGCGAAATGAATAGCTCATAGTGAGCATGTCGGAATCAGAACGGACGCCGGGATACCGGAAGAGGTCCCATGTTCCGCCGATGCGTGCCCGCTGCTCGAGGATGACGTAGCTCTTCGATGGACAGAGCTTTTGCAGGTAGCGGGCGGCGCCGATGCCCGACAAGCCTGCGCCGATGATCAGCACATCGAAATGTTCGAGCGGCATGTGGTGGTTACCAAGAGAGAGTTAGGACACCATAAC
>JBAUOG010001317.1:0-1692 GCA_049579625.1 Bryobacteraceae bacterium | reverse complement strand
TGGTGCAACGGTGCCCGGTGTTTGGCGGCAAGGTGAAGAGCCTTGACGCCACCCAGGCAAAGGCGATGCCGGGTGTGCTGGACGTGTTTGAGATACCAGCGGTTGAGGAAGGTGTTCACTCCTGGGGCGGCGTGGCGGTGGTTGCCAAGACCACCTGGATCGCCATGGAGGCGCGCAAAAAGCTAAAGATCGAGTGGGACCTTGGACCCAACGCGACGGAGAGCAGCGAAACGCTGCGGCAACAGTTCCGCAAACTGGTCGATTCGCAGATGAAGGTGGTGGTGAACGAGGGAGATACAGAAGCTGCACTGGCCGCCGCACCTTTAGACAAGCGTGTGGAAGCCGATTACGAATTACCCTTCCAGGCGCACGCCACCATGGAACCGATGAACTGTACGGTCTTCATCGAGAAGGACCGAGCTGAGGCTTGGGCGCCTGCGCAGGGGCCGGAGTGGGTTCAGCAGGTTGTGGCCCAGGTCAGTGGATTGACACCGGACAAGGTGAAGGTCAACACGACCCTGATGGGGGGTGGATTTGGCCGCCGCTACCAGGCTGACTTTGCTATGGAGGCGGCACAAATTGCGAAGCGCGTTCCAAAGCCCGTGCAACTGGTGTGGTCGCGCGAAGACGACATGACGCACGACTACTACCGTCCCGCCTCCTACCATCGAGTGAGCGGTGTTGTGGACAGGGACGCCAATATCGTGGCGTGGAGACACAAGAGCACGTCCACTTCGATCGCCGAAGTCTGGGATAAGAAGGCACCGCCCGAGAGTTCCGAACTGGGATGTTTCTTTCAGAATCCCTACGTCACGAAGAACTACCGCTTGGAGTACTTGCCTGCCAAGTCCGGCGTGCCGCGCGCATGGTGGCGGTCGGTCGAGGCGTCCAGCATCGGTTTCGTGATGGAAAGTTATATCGATGAACTGGCTCACGCGGCCGGGATGGATCCGCTAGAGTTCCGGCTGCAGCAATTGGGTCAAGCGAGAAAGGTCGCGCATGCGACGGACAAGAACGAAGCCCCGATGGATGTCGATCGTCTGCGCAATGTTCTGCAGGTGTCGGCCCAAACATCTGGATGGGGAACGCCCCTTTCGGCCGGCCAGGGCCGCGGCATTGCCTGCCATTACTCGTTCCACAGCTACGTCTCTAACGTGGCGGAAGTGAGCGTGGTGAAGGGTCAGCTCAAGTTGCACCGCATCGTTTCCGTCGTGGATATCGGCACGGCGGTGAATCCGGACGGGGTTCGCGCCCAGGTGGAGAGCGCCATCGTTTACGGCTTAACGGCTGCGCTTAAGAGCCAGATCACCATCAAGAACGGCGGAGCCGCGGAAGCCAACTTCAATAAGTTCACGACGCTGCGCATGGACGAGACTCCGGAGATCCAAGTCTTCATTATGCAAAGCAACCAGCCGCCAACGGGCATTGGCGAGCCGGCTTTGCCGCCGACGGCGCCCGCTGTGATGAATGCAATCTTCGCAGCGACCGGCAAGCGGATTCGACGTCTGCCCCTGATGCCGGGGGACCTAGCATAGGGCTAGCCCGCATATCTCACAAGCTGGTTTTAGGGGGCAAGTTTGTGCGACTGGGGCAATTCGAGGCGGCCATTTTTGAATTGAGAAAAATACTGATCGATTTGGGCGGCATGAGGGGGTCATGGGTGCCTGCTCAACGGCCTCTGGCGCCGCCTAT
>JBAUOG010001316.1:0-3360 GCA_049579625.1 Bryobacteraceae bacterium | reverse complement strand
GACATAAAGCATGGCGCTGAGCTCTTCCATGCCGGGAAAGATGGCCATCTCCTCCGCTTCCACGTCACCTAACCCGGTGGTGCGCAGAACGGTGGTGAGGTAGGCGGTGACATCGCTCCAGTGCCGTTTCATCTCCTGGTTGATGTTGACCTCCTGGATCTCGAGGTGGTCGGCAATCCGGGTAGGGTCAGAAGTACTTCCGTGGAACAGGGCAGAACCGAGATCGAAGGCGTCGGCCAAGCTGTGCGCTGGATCGACGCTCATGATCAGCGTGCGGTACCCGAGCGAGGCGATATGGACGCCGGTTGCGGCGGCAACACTCGTCTTACCGACGCCGCCTTTGCCACTGAAGAGAAGAATGCGCATGAGGTTCCCGTAGCCGCCGTTTTGCGAACGAGCAGCATCCTCAGTGTAGATGCTCGCCGCAGGTAAAAGAGCTAACCCTTCGGAGCGACGATCTGGCTTCTTCGGAAAATTCGACGTGGCGCGGGCTGTCAGCCAGGCTGTCAGCCTGCTGAGCCGAGGTCGCCTCGGCTTTCTCCGCAATCAGTCTCCGGCCTTTTTCATCCGACTTCTACCGTCTGCCCCAACCCAGCCAGCGCGGCGATTGGCGGCAGTAACGCTCGTACTCTTCACCGCGGGTCGCGCGCAGGTGCGGCTCCTCCAGGAGCACGACCACCAGGTGAAAGAAAACCCAGGCGATGAGCCCGTAGAGGGCGACTGCTCGAGAGCGGTAGAGAATGGCCTGGCCAAAGATGACGGCTAGAACGCCTACGTACATCGGATTGCGTGAAATGCGGTAGATGCCTTGGCGTACGACCACAGTGGGCTCTTCGCCGATCAAGAAGCGCAAGTGCCGCGTAAAAAAGATGGCGGGTGTGCCGCCCGCTGTGAGGAATTGAATCAGGCAGACCAGGTAAGTGGCCGTTCCGAGGATGACGAGAACCCATCCGGCCTGCCATGCGCCCGGTTGGAGAGGGCGGCCTTCAAGGAAGGTTGAGGGAACGTAAAAGCCGACTACGGCAGGAACGAGCACCGTAAAGGCCAGCCCGCGCAACCAGAGCAGCATGGCCCAAACGATATCACCTTAGAAGCCGACTGACTAGGCAGCCTTCACCTGACTCGGTACAGCTTCCTGGATCTTCGCAACCTGCACCTTCTTAGCGACGCCAAGGACACGAAGAAGCCAGATCTGGATCCAACTGATGTCCAGCTCGTACCAGGCCAGCCCGTGGCGAGCCGAGGTCGGATGCGCGTGGTGATTGTTGTGCCAGCCTTCGCCAAACGTGAGCAGCGCTACCCACCAGCTATTACGCGAACTGTCGCGCGTTACGAACCGGCGTTTGCCCCACATGTGCGTGGCTGAGTTCACCAGCCAAGTGGCATGCAGCCCAAGGGTGACGCGGAGGAACACCATCCACAGGACAAAGGGAAATCCGAGCGTCGCCCAGATGATGATTCCCGAAATCGCGAGAGGTACCCAGTGATACTGGCTGAGGAGAACGTAGAATCGGTTCTTCGCCATGTCGGGCACGTACTTAGCCAGGACCTCCGTCTGATTGTGCAGAGGATCTCCGGTGATCATCCAGAGGAGATGAGCCCACCAGGCGCCATCCAGCGGGGAGTGTGGATCACCTTCATGATCGGAGTGCTGGTGATGAACGCGATGCACCGCAACCCAGGCAATGGGGCCACCTTCGAGGGCCATGGTTCCGAAGATGGCAAATGTGTACTCCAGCCATTTCGGAACTTGGTAACCGCGGTGGGTCAGGAGGCGGTGGTAACCCATACCGATTCCAAAAGAGAGGGTCATCCAGTAGAGGATTGCGGTGAAGATGAGCGCCTTCCAGCTAAAGAAGTACAGGGCGGCCACCGCGCCAATGTGGAAAACAGTCAGAGTGACGGCTGAGATCCAGTTGATCCTGTAATGGCCATTTTGGTCCTTGCTGGCGGCGGGTCCACCGGCAGCATAGGTGCGCGTTGCGGGGCCGGTTCCACGTTGAATGCCGGTGCGCAGCGGCTTAATACGATCCATACCTCGAAGCTAGCAGTATTACGAGGGCTTATACGTAATAGTTCGGTAATAGCTAATAACGCCTAACAAGGCGTGTTTTAACAATTTCTGGGGAGGAAAAACTGGAAAATATCCCTGCGCCCGACCTCATAGTTGCCGACGCAGGGATCTTGACAGTCCCCCCGGGCGCCGCGGCACGCGTGATGCGCGCTCTGCGGCGCCGTCTGTCGGACGCGGCCGGCAGGGATGGGCCAGGCCGCGCCGAGACCTAAGCTGTCGCGGTCCCAGCTTTAGCGGGCTCGACCGGGACGCCAACCGGTTCGGTGTTCCGTCTGTCGGCAGTGACCCGCAGAACACCGTTGTGCAATTCAGCCTTCAAACTGGTGGGATCGAATTCATTCGGCAGGAATGCTCGCACCATAATGGATCGACCGGTGGCTTCCGTCTCCTGGCCATTCACTATCTTCTGGGTCCGGCTTGTGCCCTCAATCATCAGGTCATTGCCCAGCAGGGAGACACTCAGATCCGTAGGCTCAAAGTCAGCCGCATCCACTTCGGCGACGAAGTGATTCTCCTCTGAACGGACTTCGCAACGCTGGCAGGCGAGCAACTCATGCTCGGCCTGAACCCAATCATCCAGGTGGTTCAGGCCTTCTTGCCCATGCATCGTTGAGAGCTCGAACGCCCGGCGCCTGATCTGGTCGATGACATTTGTTACGCGTTCCAACAGCCGGTCTGCTCCCGTCTCAGAGGGTTGATAAGTCTTAATTGCAACGTTGGACATTGCATCTACCTCCCTGGATGTGCCGTCAGTTAAAAGGGAGCATTAGAGATGCCAATCCTAAAGTAAGCCGGGATCAGCAATCGGCAGGACGGCGCATCGGGAGGGGTGCGCGAGCAGGCGCAAATGTTGGGTGAAGGGGCTCATTCGGGCAATGCAAAAACTCAAAGAGAACTGTCACGATAGTTTCACACAAACAGGTTGGGATTCCGGTGAGAATCTAAGGACAATGTGATAAGTGTTTGCGGATCAACCAACTTTTGTCGAGAATGAACCACGCGTCAGAGCCCGTGAAGGCTCCACCACTGAACCACGCGCGTCAGCAAGCGGATGCGCAGATGTTTACGACACTATGTTTAGATGAAGTCAGCTCGTAAGAAAACCACAAGACCAGGAGCACTCAGATGTCGACTATTACCGCCGTTCAGAACCCGATCGAGGACGACAGAACCACAGTGGATGTCGAGGGGCTGAAGCGCGCCTACCTCGACAACCTCTTTTACCTGCAGGGCCGGTTTCCGGAGGTGGCGACGGCCCACGACCGCTACATGGCGCTGGCCTACAC
>JBAUOG010001315.1:0-2093 GCA_049579625.1 Bryobacteraceae bacterium | reverse complement strand
GTGGGCGTAGCGATTCTATCGCTCGCCTTAGGCATCGGGGCGAACACGGCCATCTTCTCCCTCATTGACCAACTGCTCCTGCGGATGTTGCCGGTCAAGAACCCCCAGGAGTTGGTCCTGCTGACGGGAGAAGGCGAACACTACGGCGGCAATAACGGTCCAAACCGGCTTTCCTACCCGATGTATACGGACCTTCGCGACCGGAACAGCGTGTTCAGCGGAATGCTCTGCTCGTCGGAAAGTGACATGAGCGTCACCTTCGCGGGAGGCGCTGAGCACGCTGTGGGCGAGTTTGTCTCAGGCAACTATTTCCGAGTGCTCGGCGTGGGCGCCGCTGCAGGCCGCGTGTTTACCGCCCAGGATGACTTGCAGCAAGGCGGCCATCCGGTAGCGGTGCTGAGCTACGAGTACTGGAAGAGCCGTTTTGGCCTGGACCCGGCCGTCATCGGGAAGAAGGTCCTGATCAACGGATATCCGATCACTGTGATTGGTGTGAGCCAAGCCGGATTTGACGGCACCGACATCGGCCATGCGCCGCAGATTCGGGTTCCGATGATGATGCGGAAACAACTGGTGCCGCAGGACTATGCCGGACTGAACAACCGCCGCATGCGCTGGGTCAGCACCTATGGGCGTTTGAAAGCGGGAACATCCATGGACCAGGCCAAAGCCGGCTTGCAGCCATTGTTTCATCAGATTATCAATCGGGAGGTCCAAGAAAAGGCCTTCGCCCATGCGTCAAGCCATTCCAAAGAGGGCTTCCTGCGTATGTGGATGAATCTGACTCCTGCCGAGAAAGGACAATCGCAACTTCGCCGGCAGTTCTCAAAGCCCCTGATTGTGTTGATGTGCCTGGTGGGACTGGTGCTGCTGATCGCCTGCGCGAACGTGGCGAACCTGCTATTGGCCCGGTCGACGTCGCGCCAAAAAGAGATGGCGGTGCGGCTTGCGCTGGGCGCCGGGCGCTCGCGCATCCTCGCCCAGTTACTAACCGAAAGCCTGCTGCTGTCTCTGACGGGCGGGTTGTTGGGTTTGGCCCTGGCGATTTGGATGGACCGGACGCTGCTGAGTTTTCTCCCGCATGAGGGCACGCCTCTGACGCTCTCGAGCGCGCCTGACTGGCGAATACTCTTCTTCAACCTGGCAGTGTCCCTAGCCACGGGAATCGTCTTCGGCTTGGCGCCCGCCCTCCAGGCGACCAGACCGGAGATCGCGTCAACGTTAAAGGACCAGGCCTCTGGCGTTGTGGGCGGAAGGTCGGTACCCGTCCGGAAGGCTCTGGTGGTGGCTCAAGTCGCGTTGTCAGTGCTGCTTCTGGTGGGAGCCGGCCTCTTCATACGCAGCCTGCAGAATCTTCGCGATCTGGATCCTGGGTTCCGTACGAAGAACCTGCTCGCCTTTGCGATCGACGCGCCGCTGAATGGGTATCCGGAGGCGCGCAGCCGGCAAGTATACAAGGACATTGTGGAACGGCTGAATGGGCTACCCGGCGTTCAATCGGCGAGTCTCGCTGTCATGCCGCTGCTGCAGGGAGACGAATGGGACAACTGGGTCACGGTGGAAGGGTATACGCCGAAAGCAGATCGAATCCCGGACCCTCATATGAACTTCGTCTCCCCCGGCTACTTCAAGACGCTGGGTGTACCTATCTTGGTGGGCCGCGATTTTGACGCTCGGGATGAGCGCGGCGCGCCTGAGGTCTGCATTGTGAACGAGAAGTTCGCGAAGCGGTATTTCGGGACAACCAATGCGGTGGGGCGCCACATCGGAATGGGTGGCGATCCGGGGACAAAGACGCCGATCACCATTGTTGGAGTTGCGCGAGACACGAAATACGAAGGCATGCGAGATGAAATGCCCGAGGAAGTCTTCCAGCCTTACCGGCAAGTTGACTTCGTGGCAGGCATGAATGCGTACGTCGGCACGGTAGGTAACCCCAATCAGATATTTGATTCGATCCGCCGGACGGTGCGAGGCATTGATCCCAACCTTCCCATCACCGACATGCGCACGATCGAGAAGCAAGTCGACCTCTCGCTGATGACGGAGCGGATGGTGGCGAGTCTGTCCGCGGCATTCGCGCTGCTGGCAAC
>JBAUOG010001314.1:0-8237 GCA_049579625.1 Bryobacteraceae bacterium | reverse complement strand
TCCATCCCGCATCCTTCTGGTGCAACAAGTGTGCCTGGCAGTGGGCTCGGCGCTGCTGCTGATGGCACTTCTGGGATACGTCCAGATCGAATGGATTCTTCCCCGCTGGTTGATGGTCATTGGAAGCGCTCTCGTCATCGTGCTGGTGCCATCCTGGCGGATCGTCTATTGGAAGTTTGTGATCCGTGCACTCCAAACCGAGCGGGTACTTCTGCTTGGGAATTCGAGTATTCTCGCCGAGACGACCGAGCACGTTATGGCGCATCCTCAACTGGGGTACAACATTCTTGGTTACCTCTGCGAGTTGGAGCCGGTCGAGTTTCCCACGCCTTGCCTGGGAAAGATCTCTGAGTTGAAAGAGGTCGTTGCCAAATTGAAGCCGACCCGCATCGTGGTTGGTATGGCCGAACGGCGGGGCAGGCTGCCAGTGCAGGAACTGCTGGAGATCCGGTTCTCAGGCATCGTGATAGAGGACGCTGCCGACGCCTATGAAATGGCGACGCGGCGTGTGTGCAGCCGGAAGATACAGCCGTCCCAATTGATATTCACCTCAGAGCTGGGCCCACGCCGGCAAGCACTGGCGTTGCAGAACATCTATTCATTTGTTCTCGGCCTGATCGGGCTGATTCTGGCGCTTCCGCTGATGCTGCTGGTAGCAATCCTTATCAAGCTGACGTCGCGCGGATCGATCCTGTACCGGCAGAAGCGCGTAGGACTGAATGGCGCCGTGTTCACGGTCTACAAATTCCGCTCCATGTATAGTGACGCGGAGGCTCGGACGGGGGCGGTGTGGGCCAAAAAAGACGACCCGCGCATCACGCCCCTTGGGAAATGGCTGCGCCTGTTGCGGCTTGACGAGTTGCCACAATTCTGGAACGTGGTTACGGGCGACATGGCGATTGTCGGCCCGAGACCGGAGCGGCCGGAGTTTGTGGAGTCGCTATCCCAGCAGATTCCGTACTACCGGCAGCGATTGGCGGTGAAGCCGGGCATTACGGGTTGGGCGCAGATCAATCACAAGTATGGCGACACCGAATTGGACGCCATGATCAAACTGGAATACGATCTCTATTACATTAAGCACGTTGCGCCGACGTTGGATGCCTACATCATCTTCCACACCATTAAGGTGATGCTCCTAAGCCGCGGCGCGCAGTAGCGCTGGGCACATAGCGCGGCAGACGTTAGTACCTACGTAGTTGGATTCTTGTACTTCACCCAATGTTTACGGGCCTCAGGACGTGATTGCAGAGAGCCCCAACTTTTCGCAAACCTACCGAGCCGCGACGGTCAGACCGTGTGAAAACTCCAGCACCGAACCGCGCGCGTCAGCAAGCGGACGCACGACAAAGCCGAATGGGACAGGCGCCTCTGTCCCAAGGCGATCACGAATTCCACTGTGGTCAACTCAAGTCCAATCGCCGCGTGGACAGAGCGAGCCTGTCCCAAGATGCAGTACAGTCGACTCGTCACTCTGTCCCAAAGTTTTCACACAGACTCGTCAGCAAGCGGACCTCAGCAGGCCGCGACTGTACGCGACTGTAAAAGGAGCGGTTGCCCCGAATCCCAGAGCCCGTCTGGTTACGGCTACGCCGGGTCAGGAAGCTGCATGAAAGGTTAGGATACCCTGTGGTATCAGTGAATCGGTTGTTTCAGCTGGCTATTAGCGAAGGGTGATTTTGAGCTGTGACTTACAAAAACGAGCGCGTCCCGCGGGTTCTTTCTGCCCTGTTGCTGGCGCTCGCGTGGGGCCAATCCTCCCCCTGTCTCGGCAAGGAAAAGCCGGAGCGCTTTTGGCTCGCCGGCCGTTATGACGGTAATCGAGTTGTGGTGTATTTTGACGCCGTGAAGTTTGGGAATAACGGCCCGCCAAACGCCATCGACATCCCCTATCCAGTAGCCAAGGGTTTCTTTGCGCCCGTTGCCTTGCCGGCAAGCTATGTAAAAGGACTTCAGCACGGGCCCGGCGCCGAGCGCTTCGACATCGGTGACCATTACGATTTGCTGCTGGGCGGAAATGACGTGGCGACAATGACACTCACTTCGTTGGTCGGCTTTCCAAGCGATGAAGGCGTCGGCAACGATTCCTACATAGGCGCCCTCGCCACGCTGGATAGCCAGGACGGATTGTTGTTTCAGCAAGACTATTATGTTGTTCGACGTCCCCAGCCCAACCGGAGGGTTGATGCTCCCGTCGGGCAGACTCAGCCGGCCGCACACGCTAGTCTCCTGAAAGAACCGGTGCGCTTCGATGTCGACACTCAAATTGCATCGCTGCTTATTCGACGTATGAAGACGCTGGCTCCTGAGCCCGTTCGGCTCAAAGCGGCGAACATTGCGCCGGCTATCAAGGTACAATCTTTCACCCTTGCCGACGGGAGCCTGCGATACTACGCCCGTGCCGAATGGAAATCGGGAAATGAGCCAAATGGCGTACCTACCTTCGCATTTGCCGCATGGATCTCGCCGCGGCCAACACTCCACATTCAGGCTGTGGAAGATCAAGGCTCTTCCTTGGGTGGCTTTGAAGAGGAGTTTCCAAACCTGCTCAACGTGGTGGACCTCGGGAATGGTAGAGCCGCAGTCATCGTAGCTGAGTTTGGTGAAGACGGCTCAGGCTTATTGTTACTCGAATACAGCGACGGTGTTGCTTTAAGTCAGATGCGAAAACTGCAAGTTATCGAGGCAGGCGAGTAAGGCCCCAGCCGTAACTTTCGCGGACGTTTCATGAAGCTCCGGCACTGAACCGCGCGCGTAAGCAAGCGGATTCGGCCTTTTTTTCCCCTGCCGCAAAACCCAGTCACAAGCCACTTGGCCCTGTAGAATCATTAACTTAAGCTAATCCCACTTTTTTCCGCATGGTACAATGTTTTCAGAAAAGCAGTTTTTCCAATAGCCAGCACGCCATCACAGCGTTGCTGGCTTTTCTATTTACTGTGGCGCAGGCTGCCAAGCCTGCTGAGCCGAGATTAGATTCGTCTCGGCTTTTTTGCTTCTTCAGGAAGTTGATTTAACAAGGACAAAACTATGACTAGAAAAGAACGTACGAAAGCCCGGCGCAACAACTACCGCGCCCGGAAGCAACAACAGAAACAACAGCGGTCTTCCGCTTCCGCGTCGTCGGCAGCATCCGCTTCATCGGCCGCCCCGGGGGTTCCGGCCGCTATAGTCGCGTCGTCGGCTCCAGTCGCCTCGGCCGCCACGCCGCAACCGAAACCCGGCGAGCCCGGGAAACCACTACCCGGGGCACTGATCCCCTTCAATCCCAGCGCATCCGTCGACGTCGCTCTGCTCCATCAGCGATTGCGCTATGGCGGCCCGGAGGTGACCGACCAAGAGCGCATCGCCATTGCCCATCGGCTGGAGAAATACGCCGCTTTGGAGGCGGGCGATGAAGTCGATCCGAAGGACCAAGAAGAGTTTCGCCGGAACATGCGCTCGGTGCTTCGCAACGATCTGAGCCGCTTTTGTATACCGTGGCCGCCAGCCGACGGGTCCGTGCCTGCACTCCCCGCTTCTGCACCCGGCCACAGTACGGGTCCCCGCACACCAGCCGGGAAGGACCGCTCCAGCCAGAACGCGCGCAGCCATGGTCTGTCCAGCCTTACTTCAGTCTTCGTCCTGCTTCCCGGCGAAGATGCGAAAGAGTGGGTCCAACTGGTGGACGATCTCACCAGCGAGTTCCATCCCGTGTCTCGCACCGAGCGCATCCTGGTCAACGACATGGCTCAGAGCTACTGGCTCACCCAGCGCGCCATCAATCTTCAGACCAGCCACATCGAAGATCCCAAAGCCTTCGCGCTCTTCCTGCGCTACCAGACCACGCATCATCGTGCCTACTATCGCGCCTTGAAGCAACTGATGGCGCTGCAAAAGGCCCGAGCGCAATCCGGCGCGCCACGTGTCACGGATGAACCAATACCCGATTTCGACGACTGCACCCTTGATCTAGATTCAATCACTCGTCCATCCGAGCCGGTGCCTGAACCTGTACCCGCGGACCCCGGCACGTCGACAGAACCAATAACGCTACCCCAGGCCGCGTAGGAGCCTCTAGGGCTCGAGTTCTTTGACAACTGAATATCTAAGTACGACCCCGCGCGAGCGGCCACACTCCTCGTGCGCCTCCATAGCCCCTTCTTTGCCAGAATTCGATTCTGAAGTGGGGCAGTTTTTCGTGGCACGCTCTCCGCTTAGGAGCCAGGCCTTCAGCCTGTGGTCGCCGGGTTCGTTTCGCAATCGTGGAGCGCTCTCCGTTTCGGAGCAGGGCTTTTAGCCTGGTGAGCCGAGATTCTTCTTGCTTCTCCACTTCGTTTCGCAATCGGCCCCCGTGGCGCAGGCTATGCAGCCTGCTGAGCCGAGATTCTTCTCGGCTTTTGCACGTCGTTCCGCATTGCCGAAATGTTGCAACTCAACGTGGCACGAGCGATCCGTGGCACAGGCCTTCAGTGAAGGCCCGTGAAACACGGCCTTTCGGCTGTGTTGCTCGGGACGTAACTCGCACATTCACGTTACTTCAGGGGTAGGTTTCCGGGGGAGCCCTTGCTTGGCCTAGCTCAACTCGACCCCCGGGGGTTCGTTTCGCATTGTCGACGTGTCCTGGAGCGCTTTCCGGTTCGGAGCTAGGCCTCCGCGCCAAGAACAGTCGAGTTCTCGGAGGTGACTAGCCTTGGATTCGTTTCTCGTTTGCGGCCCAGTAGGGTTCTCGTATTTCCATCTTCTTAATCTTGCCGGTGCCGGTCTTTGGCAACGGGCCCAGAACTAAATCGACTCGGCGCGGTAACTTGAAACGGCTGAGCCGCTCCCCGAGCCAGGAAAGCAGTTGTTCCGTGGTCAACTTCTCGTCGGTTTTCAGGACCACCACAGCGACTGGTATTTCTCCCCACTGCGGATCGGGGGCAGCGACGACTGCACACTCCAGCACTGCGGGATGGGCGTAGATGTGCTTCTCGATCTCCAGCGACGAGATGTTCTCGCCACCGCTGATGATGATCTCCTTGCGGCGGTCGACGATCAGGACGAATTCTTCCTCGTCCCAGATCGCCATGTCGCCTGTTCGGAGCCAGATAGGAAGCCCGGGCATGCCTCCCGGTTCGCCGTGTGGGCCAACCAGGACGGCATTCGTTCCGGCGGGGTCTTTGTAATAGCCGGACATGATCCAGTCGCACGAGGCGACGATTTCACCAATCGATTTTGAGTCGCGAGGCACATCCTGCATCTTGTAATCGACCACGCGCAGGTTCACGCCCGGGATCGACCATCCGGTCATGGCGCGGCGCTGCCAACGTTCCTCGTCACTGGCCGGAGGGACGGTGCCTTTTTCACGAGCCATCGTCAATATCGGGCAGGACTCGGTGAGGCCGTACCCGGCGAACACATCGCAGTGGAACAGCTTCTCCATGCGTTCGACAAGGGCAGGGGAGGATGCCGCGCCTCCGAACATAATCTGCCGCATGGACGAGAGGTCGCACTTCTCTACGCCTGGCGCGTTCAATATCGCGTTGGCCATCGTCGGCACCAGGCTCATGTCGGTGGCCCTCACCCGTTCAATCAGCTGGCAAACCGCGAGCGGATCGAAACGGCGGACCATCACCTGCTTGACGCCGAGCATAGTGCTGGCTTGCGGATGGCCCCAGCCATTCGCGTGAAAGAGCGGAATGGTATGAAGGTCGACCATATCGCGGATATTGATATACAAGCTCGCCACCGCAAAGGCGTGTTGGTACAGAGCGCGGTGGGAAAGCATCACGCCTTTGGGGCTGCCGGTGCTGCCGCTGGTGTAGAACAGCTCTGCAGTCTCTTCATCGCGCCCGCGAAAGATGTCGAGTACAGCCGGCTCATGGGCCGCCAGCAGCGGCTCGTACCGCAGTTCGTCTTCGGGACGGTCTCCGGGGATCTCGTCCAGCGCTATGAAGATGCGTATGGAAGGGCAGTGCTCCCGGAACTGAGGGATCATCGAGGCGAAGTCGGCCTCAAATAGCAGCAACGGGGGCTCCGCATGATTCAGAATGTTGATGAGTTCGGGAACCGCTAGGCGCACGTTCAGCGGCATAACGATGGCGCCTGCCTGGATCACGCCGTAATAGCCTTCGAGCAGCTTGTGCGTATTGAAGCTGAGGTAGGCAACGCGGTCGAGGTCCCGGACGCCCAACGAAGTAAGCGCAGTGGCGAGCCGGCCGCAGCGGCGTCCAAACTCGGCGTAGGTAAACTCCTTCTCAGCGCAGACGATTCCGGTCTTGGAGCCATAAACGTTCATGGCGCGTTCGAGAAAACGGAGCGGAGTAAGCGGGAGTGGCATCCTGCGGGATTCTATCGCATGTGTGCGGGACAAGAAAAGAGGACCCCGCTGAGAGTTACCCTTCGGTTTCGAACAACGATCTCGGAAGCTCCGATTGGCGCACGATGCTCAGCAAAGTGCCCCGACGGACAGGATCATGCAATGGGACCGGAACGGTAATCGTGGTTGTTTCCAGACCCTCTGCATGATGCGATGGCTGCCATGCTGACGTACAAAGGTGAATCCGTTTTGTTCGAGGATGCGACAGATCTCCAAGCCCGAAAGAACTCGAAGCTTACCCAACCGGGACCTCAACCTGAGTCACGAAGACTTCGTGGTGAGAGCGCCGGGCGATTTCCGATGGGGATGCAGTCTCGAAGAACAGAGTGAGGGCCTCGATAAGGTTTGCTCGCGCTTCTTCAATCGACATACCTTCGCTAGCGATGTCGAACTCCGGGCATAATGCTACAAAGCCGTCGTCCTCACGCTCGATGATCGCCGTTAAGCGTTGCGACTCCTGCACAATCCGAGTCTACACGACCAATTCACTGAGCGGCCGTTTGCCCTGCTGCCGGCAGCGTCCCAATCCGTGTTTGACGAAGCCACAAGCGGAGATGCGGTAGCGAGCGCGAGGCACAAACGTTTCATACAGTCTCCTTCGGATGTAGATGGAGCGTCCCGGTCTAGTAGTAGTCGGCGCAGCTCATGTAATAGCCGCAACGCTCGCAAAACAACTTGCATTTGCGCGAGGCTAGGCGCTGACTGCAAACGGGGCAGTAAAGCATAGGTAGTTCCGGATCGGGCGAGCTTTCCCGGGTGGCGGAGTCATTCGGAGTCGCTATCGGGGCGAGCGGATCTGGCCCATTGGCGGGTTCCATGGTTCAAGAGGCGATTACCCTAATTATAATGAGCGTGTCCGGAGGCTTCGCGCCGGGCGACGAACCTTTATATCGGCATGGGGACGCTACCACTCTTCGATGAGCCCGAACTGACCACGGCGCGCCGCTTGCGGCAGAAGCTGGCGCCACTCGCGGAGCAGGGTGTTTACTTCGGAACGAGTTCCTGGAAGTACGACGGATGGCTGGGTCAAATCTACACTCCGGAGCGCTATTCGGTTCGAGGCCGCTTCTCGCAAAAGCGGTTTGAGAGCGAATGCCTGACGGAGTATGCCGAGACGTTCCCGGTTGTCTGCGGTGACTTCTCTTTCTACCAATTCCCGAGCGCGGAGTTTTGGCGGAAGCTGTTTACGACGGCTCCGGGGACTTTGCGTTTCGCCTTCAAAGTGCCGGAGGAGATCACAGTTCGAGCTTTCCCGGGTCATCCCCGCTATGGCGGCCGAGCAGGCGTCATGAACCCCAACTTCCTGGATGGAGGGCTATTGAAGGCGGAGTTCCTCGACCTGCTAGAGCCATATCGCGATCGGATCGCCGTCCTGATTTTCGAGTTTGGGGCGCTTCCGAAGTCGGTGTTCGACGCGCCACATGAGTTCCTGGCCGCGATCGAACCGATGTTGCGCACGCTGCCCGAAACGTTTCGCTACGCCGTGGAGATTCGCAACCCCGAGTTTCTCGCCAGCCAGTACTTTGAACTTCTCCACGAGCACAACATTGCTCATGTCTTTAGCTCGTGGACGCGGATGCCGGCGATGTCGAACCAGATCCTGCTGCCGGGGGCGTTTACGGCCGACTTCACGGTGGCCCGGGCGCTGCTTAAGTCCGGGCGCAAGTACGAAGAGGCCGTGCAGAGGTTTGCACCGTACCGCGCCATTCAGGAGCCAAACCATGAGGTGCGCGAAGCGTTGAGGAACCTGCTGGTGCGGTCGAAGCAGCGGGCGGAACCCGCGTTCTTGTTCGTTAATAACCGGCTGGAGGGAAACGCGCCGGGCACCATCGAGGCGGTTGTTGACGCAGAGTAAGTTGCCGGAAGACTTTCTAAGGGAAGGTTTGGCGCCGCTGCCGAT
>JBAUOG010001313.1:0-5461 GCA_049579625.1 Bryobacteraceae bacterium | reverse complement strand
ATTCAAAAATGGCCGCCTCGAATTGCCCCAGTCGCACAAACTTGCCCCCTCAAACCAGCTTGTGAGATATGCGGGCTAGCAGGCTGCTGAAAAGGCCAAAAACCGCTCCCTGACGGTCACGGCTCCGAAGCGCCTGTGTTTGTTTGTAATGGGTTGCAGATTCCCGATGGTGGGAGTGAAGGGAAGATAGCCTTTTTCAGCAGCCTCCTAGACTAGCTAGACTAGCGCGAAATGGTCAAAGAGTAGAATAAGTGATCTAAGACACTCCCCATCCAAAGGTGATCTCTCGTCTGGTGAACTTGAACGAACCCAACTGCATTTCCTTCAGCCCGTTATCAGGGCAGCCCGGTGATCCTTGTCGTGCAGCCTGACCAAACAGTTGACACGCTCTCTCGGGCTGAAGAGGAGAATCGCCAGCTGCGCACGACTATCCTCGAGATGCGCGCCGCTCTCGAGCGTCTGCAGTCGGAGAAAGAGCAAGCTGCCCAAACCGCGGCCCATCAAGCCGCACGCGAAGTGGCGCAATTGCGCGATACGGTTTCCGCGATGAGGGAGCAACTGGAAAACCTTGAACACGAAAAACGGAGCGCTCTTCAACAGGCCGCCGCCGATGCGCACAGCGAGATTCAGGGGTACATCGCGACCATCCGTGCACAGCGTCAGGAAATGGAGCTGATGATCGAGGCGCATACCACCGAAATGCAGCAGCTTCGGCTCGCCTCGCGTGACGAAAACCGAATGTTGGAACAGACCATCGCCGCCCTGCGCGAGCAACTGGAGGCTCGTCATAGCCACGACTAAGACGTCCCCCGCGCCCAGCCTGCACAAAAAGCTGCGGGAGATGGAGCTGCTGCTCGACCTGTCGCGCAAAGTGGCCGAAGCCGACAACCTGGATCAAGTCTTAAGGACCATTGTCGAGACCGCTGCTATTGAAACCCACTCCGATCGGGGCACTCTTTTCTTGAATGACGAGCGCAGCGGAGAGCTCTATTCGCGCGTCGCGCAAGGCACACGCATGCGCGAAATCCGGATTCTGAATCATGAAGGTATTGCGGGTCACGTCTTCATTACGGGCCAGCCCCTGATCATAAATGACCCCTATCAGGACGAACGTTTCAACACCGCCGTCGATAAGGAAACGGGTTATGTAACGCGCAACCTGATGGCCACACCCATTCGCGTGCGTGGCACCGTCATTGGCGTGCTGGAAATGATCAACTCCAAGAGGGACAAGTTCAGTCCCGCCCACCTGCACCTGCTGGAGGCGGTCACGATGCAGACGGCGGCCACGCTCGGAAGCATGCAGCTGGTGGAGCGGATGAAGGACGCGCGCGATCAGGAGATGCGCTTCCTGAACCTGGTGAGCGACGTCACCCGCGAACTCGATTTGGGCGCCATGCTGGTTAAGATCGTCGGCGAGGCGGCTCGTATTCTATCGGCCGACCGCGCCACGCTGTTCCTGCACGATGACAAGCGCAAAGAGCTGTTCTCGCGCGTCGCAACCGGCGCGGCCATCGGCGAGATCCGCATGCCCAACCATGTGGGGATCGCCGGCGCCGTGTTCACCACAGGGAAAAGCATCAACATCCCCTACGCTTACGCCGACCTGCGCTTCAACCCGGCCTTCGATAAGAGGACCGGGTATTTCACACGATCGATCCTCTGCGTGCCGATCATTAATGAAGCCGGCAGGATCATTGGCGTCACCCAGGTTCTCAACAAGCGCTCAGGCCCGTTTACGGACGAAGACGAGGCTCGCCTGCGGGCCTTCACGGCCCAGCTCGCCATCAGCCTCGAGAATGCGCGCCTGTTTGATGATGTCCAGAACGTCAAGAACTACAACGAGAGCATGCTGCAGAGCATGTCTAACGGCGTGCTCACTCTCACCGAAGAAGACCGCATTGCCACCTGCAACCAAGCCGGCTTGCGCATCTTCCGCGTTCAGCCGGACGCAATCTTACAGCAAACCGCCGCGCAGTTTTTTGGCGACGCGAATCCGTGGGTCCTCGATCGCATCAAGGTCGTGAATGAGACCCTCCAGAGCGACGTACTGATGGACGCCGATATGATCGTCTCAGGCGAAAAGGTCTCCGTGAATCTGACCGTGCTGCCGCTCATGAGCCAGGAGGAAGGCGGTGTCCGCAAGAAGCTCGGCACGCTTCTGATGATTGAAGACATCAGCTCCGAAAAGCGGATGAAGTCGACCATGTCCCGCTACATGGACCCGCGTGTCGCCGCGCAGTTGCTTGCCGGCGGGGAGGATGTCCTGGGCGGTAAGAGCGTCACGGCGACGATCCTCTTCAGCGACATTCGCGGTTTTACGACGCTCAGTGAAGAGCTCGGCCCGACCCGCACCGTCAGCCTTCTGAACGAGTACTTCTCCATCATGGTCGAGATCATCGCCAAGCAGGGCGGCATGCTGGACAAGTTCATCGGCGACGCCATCATGGCCGCTTTCGGTCTGCCGGTGGCTCACGACGACGATGAGGACCGCGCCGTCCGAGCCTCCATCGGGATGATCAACGCCCTGACCCAGTGGAACGCCCAACGCGTGGCAGAAGGCAAGGCCGAAGTCCATATAGGCATCGGGCTGAATACGGATAACATTGTCTCCGGCAACATCGGCTCGCCCCGCCGTATGGATTACACGGTCATCGGCGACGGCGTTAATCTGGCGTCGCGTCTGGAGAATGCCTGCAAGGAGTACGCGGCGCGCATTCTTATCAGTGAGAACACCTACAAACGACTGCGCGGCACCTACCGCGCGCGAGAAATCGACTCGGTAATCGTGAAGGGGAAGAGTCAACCGGTAGCCATTTATGAAGTACTTGACTACCACACGCCCGAAACGTTCCCAAATCTGATGGAGGCGGTGAATTACTGGAACAGCGGCTTGAATCACTATCGCCAGGGCGATTGGGACCGCGCGACCCGGGCGTTTCGCGAAGCGGCGGCTATCAATGTAAATGACAGACTCCCGCCCATGTACATCGAACGCTGCCAATACCTGATGAAGAATCCTCCGGGTGCGGATTGGACAGGTGTCTGGGTGATGAAGACAAAGTAACCTGTGAAAGCCATTAAGCGGCGCGGATGAACATTTCACTGGACGGAAAAGTTGCGATCGTAACCGGAGCCGCTTCCGGGATCGGTCTGGCAGTTACTCGCCGGTTTCTGGAGTGCGGCGCGGCTGGCCTGATCGGCGTGGACCGTCAGACCGTCATACCCGAAGAATTGCGTGCACGCCAGGAGGAGTATGGCTCAAAGCTCTTGATGGTGCACGGGGACGTTGGTGAAGAGAGCACGGCGGAGCAGTTCACGAGGACTGCCATGGATAACTTCGGCCGCATTGATGTCTTCGTCAGCAATGCCGGGGTCAGCGTCGTCCGCGCCGTCCATGAGCACACGCCCGAAGAATGGGATGCGGTGATGAACTCCAACGTAAAGGCGATGTATTGGGGCGCCCGCCACGTGATTCCCATCATGATAAAGCAACACGCCGGTCTCATTCTGATCACTGGTTCCATCTCGGGTGAAGTGGGAATACCCACACAGGGCGCGTACGGCCCCTCAAAAGGCGCGCTGCATCAGATGACCCGGCAAATGGCCGTAGAGTACGCGAAGCACAACATCCGTGTCAACGCCATCGCCTGCGGAACAGTAGACACGCCGATTGTCCACAATTCAGCCAAAGCATCGGGCAACGAAGAAGCGTACTGGGACATGCTGCGCCGCAATCACCCGATCGGCCGAGTGGCGACTCCGGATGAAGTGGCCGCGCTTTTCGCCTATATGGCCAGCGATTATGCGACTTTTTTCACCGGTTCCATTCTCACCATGGATGGTGGATACACAGCACAGTAGGTGCGAGGCTAGGCGCGTTCGAAGTTACGGAACCAAAGGGCCTGGCTGGTGTTTTTCCAGGGCCAGCGGCAGAAGCTCTTCCGCGAAGCTATGCTGATGTTGGTCTGCGGCGTTGAAGCCCATCAGCACCGTGTCGAACGGGAGACGACGAATGCATTCAACCAGCGAATCGGGCCTGTGATGCCCGGTAATGCCGAGGTAACGCACCATTCCCTGCTCCCGCGCCTGAAGCAGCGCTTCGACAGCCCCACCCTTGGCAAAAACCTGCTCAACGTCGGTCATCGTTCCGATATCGTGTAGCTGCCAGATATCGACGTGATCGGTCTGTAGCAGCCGGAGCGACTCCTCGATCATGCGCATGGAACCGTCGCGGGTCCGCTCCTTGGTTTTTGTAGCTAGGAATGTCTCCTTGCGGCGGGTCTTCATCACTGTGCCGATGTAGCGCTCGCTTGGCCGGGACGGACCCCCGTAGATAGAGGACGTGTCAATGTAGTTGACGCCCAGATCGAGAGCGCGCTCAATGATGGGAACGGCCACCGCTTCGTTGTTATTCCGTTCCAGAGCTGCCTGGCCGCCCAGGCTAAACAGGGCAACTCTGTGGCCTGTCTTGCCCAGGTTACGGGTCGGCATCGAACCGGATTGAACTCTGGTCGCCTTGTCCGTAGGCATTGCCTTCGCCTCGGGCAGCGCGGACTGAGCAACCAGCGAGGCTGCTGCGGCGCCTCCAGCTTTTAAGAAATTGCGGCGGTTTCTGCTCGACGGCTTCATGCAGTTCTTAGTGATAATCGGTTATGGAGGGGGAACGATGAACGCCGAAGCATTGACGGATCTGGCGCGGCATCAGGCTTGGGCCGACGCAGCGCATTGGAAGGCATTTCATGAGAACGCCGCCCTGTGGACGGACGCAGAGATCCACACGCGGTTGAACCACATGCTTGGGGCGCAGAAAATGCTCGTCTCCCTCGCCAGTGGCAAAATCCCAGACCCAGCGACGATGAAGCAAGTCGAGCCGATGGACACACTAGAAGCGTCGATGCAGCAGGCTCACGCGGACCTCGCCGCGGCTCTCGCGTCGACCGATCTGGACAAGATGGTTTCGTTGCCTCGCGGGCCCAAAGGTCCGTTTGAGGCGCCGGCCGGCGTCATCTTCTTCCAAGCATTGATGCACGGCCAGCATCACCGCGGCCAGAATGCGTCGCGAATGCGCCAGCTGTCGATACCGCCGCCTATGACGGACTACATCGCATGGTACGCATTGGGCCGGCCGTAGGCAGGAGAAACAGCGGCGGCACGGAACCGCAGCCGGCGCCCCTCACGCTTTCACTTTCCGGTCCGCTTTCCATGCCAGGTTTGCCATGTGTGGGCCGGCCACCGCCGCGGCCGCAACCTCAACCGGGCAGTTCGGTTCCTGGCGCGTCCGAATGCAATCCAGGAAGTTCTGCTGATGCGCGGTTGCGCTATCCCGGTCCGCTTCTTGCGCAATCAATTCCGGCTTGTCTTTTTGCGTCCAGGGTTCTGCCAACGCAGGGCCATTCTTGTAGACCCGGTAGCCATTGCGGTCGAGCAACATGGTTGCGTTCTCGCCCTGGAAAGTGAC
>JBAUOG010001312.1:0-1774 GCA_049579625.1 Bryobacteraceae bacterium | reverse complement strand
CGATAGCTTACACGATAACCGAAGATCGGATGCGTTACCAGAGTGTCCATGCGCAACTCGTAAGCCCGGTAAAACGCCTTGCGCCCTTCGTTCTTCAGCGCCACTCCGCCGCCAGCGCAGATAAAATCGCGCTCTGACACCATCTTTGTATTGATCGCCGTCACCACGGCCGAGTCTACAATCAGCGGCCGGAACGGCTCCATTAGGTCCAACGCCAGCGCCGGCCGCCCGAACCTGGGCTGATGGTAGAAGCCCAGCATCGGGTCGAAGCCAACGGCGTAACAGGCAATCGTCAGATCCTTGGCAAGCATGCTGTAGCCGAGCGATAACAAAGCATTCACCGCATCGCGCGGTGGCCGGCGGTTTCGCCCCACAAAATCGAACCGGAACATCGGCGGCAATGCCTCATCCGTCTCCGTCTTCAGCAGCCCTGAAAATGCGCCGAAATAGAGCCGCGCCGCATTTCCCTCCAATCCCAGCAGCGTCTCCATCGACTCGCATTCATCCGCGCGGGCAGCCATGTCCTTCAGCTCGCTCATCGTGATGGCACTGGGCTCAATATGGTTACGCAGCAGGAAGGTGCGTTGATTACGGATCTTCCCCGCCACCAACTCTCGCGCTAGCCGCTTCGAGAACCAGCGCTCCTCGGCCAGGGCGAACTGCCGCTTCCTTAGGAACACATTCTTGGTCGACAGCCCGGTCGTGATGCCGTAGAACCATCCCCCCATCGAAAAGTAGCTGACCGGAATCTCGGCCTCGCACAGCACCTGGACGGCCTGGGTTGAAACCTGAATGTTACCCATCAGGTTCAACTGGCAGATCTCATTCAGCCTGATCTCCTGAACCACCGCGTCCTTTTCTTTCACCTGCAGGACCGCTCCCGATTTGCCAACTCGCAATCCCTGCGTATTCAAATAGACGGGACGAAGATCGTCCCGCGGCGTCATCAGCCTCCGGGTTTCGCGCGCGGCCGATTTCTTTGGCGCTTCCCCTTCTTCCGCGGTGAACAGCAGCAGTTGATCCGACGGCGGTTCGTCCCGTTCCGTCTCCAGCCGGTTCATTTCGTCCGGCAGGCAAATGGGCGCCAGCGAGCAACCCACGCACTTCGGCGAATCCACCAGCGGCGGCGGCAACACACCGGCCCTACCGGTTTGCCAGGCGTCGCGAATCGCATTCTCCGCTTCGGCGATCTCCGCCTCGCCGAACGCCACCCGGACCCGCTGCTTGGTGCTGGCGTAAAAAATCACGCCCTCATCGCAGCGGTATCCATTCTCGCGGAGAATCAGTCCCTGCACCGTGAGTTGTACCCGATCCGTCGGCCACAGTTCGAGCCGGTTGTCCTTCTCGCGCGGCTTCCCGTGTTTGTAATCGACCGGCGTCACCGCACCATCCTGGATCTCGATCAGATCCATCTTCGCGATCACTCGCAGGCGCTCGCTCGACAACGTCACGGATCGAGTCTGGAGTTCGCCCTCGCCGAGTTGCTCTGCTTCCGGCATCCCCTTCGTCTCTCGATCCACCCGCTTGTGCTGCGCCTTGCCTTCCACGGTATCAGCGCTTTCGCGAAAAACGCCCTCCACCCACTCGTAGAAAAACAGCCGCGGGCAGTAGACGAGCTCATTGACCATACGTGCCGGCAAATAGTCCGGCAGCGCCGGCGAATCGGCGACCGGAATGGGGGAGGTGGCCATGGACTTCCTTTCTAGCCCGCAAAGGGTGCGCGGGCACTCTCATTTCAACCAAACCAGCAGCCCTCGTGGCACAGGCTTTAGCC
>JBAUOG010001311.1:0-20377 GCA_049579625.1 Bryobacteraceae bacterium | reverse complement strand
CTGAGATCACGCTGTTCAGTTTGGGTGATCTGGTGCAACCGATTCGCAACAGTAACGGGGTGCAAGTCCCGGCGACGATGGTGGGTCGCGTTGCCGGATATACCTTGGAGGAAGTCGACGGTTTTCTGGGAAAACTGGGCAATCCGGTTGGTGTGAAGAGTTATAAGCCGCCGAACTCATCCGGCGAGGACTTCCTTCACAACTACATTGGGATGCTCGGCATACCGATGGAGATGGTACCGGCGTATCCAACCGATGCGAAGACAATGTTTTTGACGGCGTCCGCGGCGTTCGACCCGCAGATTGTCGCCAAGGTCAAGGAGTCCGTCAGGAATGGTGGGCACGTGATCATCACTTCCGGGCTGTTGAAAAAGCTCGCAGGCAAGGGACTCAGCGACATCGCCGAACTTCAGGCCACGGACCAGAAGATTGCCGTCAGTGATTACACGGCGCGATTTCGCGCTGTTCAAGGAACATCGAAAATCCTGTTCCCCGAAATTCTCTTTGCGACAAACGACGCATGGGCTGACGTGAGCGGAATTAGCGGCGCGATGGGGTACCCGATCCTGCTGGAGGCATCCTACGGCAAGGGTGTGCTTTACGTGCTGGCTATTCCAGACAACGCGGCCGATCTATACCTGCTCCCGACGGACGTGTTGGATCCGATTAAGCGTGTGCTGTTGAAAGACAGTTGGATGCGAACGGAGACGCCGGCTAAGATCGCTCTGTTTACCTACGACAACAGGACCGCTGTGATCCAATCGTTCCTGGATTCTCCCGAATTGGTGACGGTCGTCACAGACAGGAGCATCACCAAGCTTCAGGAGTTCGAAACAGGGCGCGTATTAAACGGGGAAGCGCGCGGAAACGAAATGGTGTTCCGTACCTTTCTTCAGCCGCATCGTTTCCAGGTGCTTTCGGCGCAGTGAGCAGGCGGCTGGTCAGGAGCCCGCGCGGTAGCCGCCGGTTTTCTGGTACAACGAGGGCATGGCGCTCTCTGCAAGAAATCAACTGCCCGGCACGATCAAGGACATTCAAATCGGCGACATCATGGCCCATGTGGTTGTGAAGGTCGGAAAGAACCTCGTTGAAAGCGTCATCACACGCAATAGCGCCCTGGAGCTTGGGCTCAAGAAGGGCGATTCGGTGAAGGTGGTCGTGAAGTCAACCGAAGTCATGATTCAGAAAGATTGAGTCCTGGACAAATCCGAGTTTGCCTTCGTCCGGAACACTCTCGTTGGACTGCCGCACCTGAAACGGGGTCAAGTAAACTGTGGATTGATTCGCGGTCTTGTCCTTCTGGTGGTTAGCGCCTTCGTTGTGCAGGCATCGGACCAGCGCGTTGCGCTCGATCCGGAATTCGCAAAGGTCCCATTCGATCAGTGGCTCGGCGAGCGCGATCAAGCTCACTTCCACTGGTCGTTGGCGGCACCGCACGCCGCTCTCTCCTTTCACCAGCGGTTTGCGGGCCGAGTCGAGATCAAAGTGGATGGGAAGGACTTGGATAGCCGGCGTGGCGATGGCCGGCTGATGTTCCTTCTCCAGATCACTGACGGTGACGGAACGCGTTATCAGGACCACGGCAGCTTGGAGCTTAACAAGCTCGGCGAGAACATCAAAGCCTCAAATGTGGAGTATTCACAGGGTGTGTTCCTGCTGCCGGGAGAATACCGGCTGGCCGTAGCGATTCTCGATACGGCCACGGGTGAACACAGCACCCATCAGGCGCCATTCAAGGTGCCGGCGCCGCACGAGTTTCTGTTGGACGCGTGGCGCGATCTGCCGCCGGTCGAATATATCGGGAAGGCGGAATCGCCCGAAAGCTGGTATCTTCCTGACATCCGTGGCCGGTTGCAGTGGGCTGCCTCCGTGCATTCGCCGGCGAGGCTCAACGTGATCCTAAACGTGGATACTTCAGAGCCGACGTCAGGTTTGCATCCAAACCGCGCGGCTCCGAGCAGCGGTCTGGCGGCGCTGCTTCCGACGCTCAAAGCAATCTCCGAGACCGGCTCGTCCTCGATCTCGGAGCAAGTTGAGTTGCTGGACCTGGCGCGGCGACGCGCCGTGTTTCGCCAGGACGACGTGCACGAACTGGATTGGCCTCGACTGAAGCCGGCTTTGGGAGGAGCAAACACGGCGTCCATCGACGTCCACACGCTATCCGAGCGGCATCACGACGCCCAGTTCTTTGTTTCGCAGGTGCGCAGTCTGCTTCGCGCGTCGGAAAAACCCAGCGTGCTCGTGGTGCTGACGCAACCGGTGGGATTTGAATCCGGCGAGGATCTGGAACCGATTTCACTCGAAGCTCTGCCGGCGTGCCGCGTTATCTATGTCCGCTACCACGCTCCGATGGAGCATCCTAATCCCTTTGACCAGCAGACGCGAGGACGGGCCCGGGGTGGGCGCATGGGTGGGCCGATGGGCACCGGAACGATGACTCGCAATCGGCCGCAAGAAGTTGTCGACCAGCTGGAGGCAACGCTGAAGCCTCTTAGCCCGAAAGTATTCGATGTTGATGCGCCGGAACAGGTGACGAAGGCGCTGGCCGAAGTATTGAAGGCGCTGGGGACGTTGTGAGGACTAATGACGGGTCGATCAGAGGCTTGAACCGGGCAGCAGGAAGGTTGGGGAACACTTCATGGATTTCGTCAATGCCGAGACCGAGGCCGGCTTTTGATCGTGGCCGTCACGGCCGCCAGGAGTACACCGAGCGGGTTAACCTTAGAAGAAGATGAACGTTACCGTCCCGATTCCCGATGATCTCGCCAACCCACTCAGCGCGGAGGGTCACGACTTATCGTGCCGGGCACTCGAAGGTTTCGGCCTGGTTACGGCGGCTGCTGGGGTTTGAAACCCGCTACGAGCTAGACGGTTTTCTGAAGGCCCACGACGTCTGGATGAACTACACCATCGACGACTTGCGGCGGGAAGTCGCCACACTTCAGCAGTTAGGATTCTAACGAGTGCGGCTTGTCATTGCTGACACCAGCCCGGTTAACTATCTTTTGTTGATCGGGCACATCGATATTCTTCCGGCGTTGTTTGGCCTACCCTTTCTCTGGTTCGCTGGAGTGGCTTCGAACTGGCCCAATCGTCGGTCATCTTCTACCGGTTGAACGTGCCACAATACACCGTCTGAAACGAACCGGAGGCGGCGTTGTCGACGGCAGCGATGATCTGCGGCAAGTAGTCTTTGATGATGCGCCATTCGACAGAAGAGAGCGCCACAATCGCCAAACGTCGCTCAGTCAAGTTCTGTTCGTAGAGAAGTGTTTGGTCGCCCGTGATGAGTGCATCAAAGTCATCGTCTTCGGCGGCGTCTAGGAGTTTGCCGTTGTTGAAGCCATCCCAACCTTTATAACCGGCTGTGAACACCTCATGCGATCCGAGAAGTTTTCGCAGCCGGTGGTCCAGGTTTTCGTCGAGCAGCACCTTCACGCGGTGCGCTGCCGCCGCTGGGCGTGGGCAAAGTCGATCAGGCGCTTGATTTGGGCGACGGAGAGGGTAGGGAACCCTTCATGAATCTCCTCAATGCTGTCGCCGAGATCATAGCTGTTAACAATAGGGTCTGGCATAACGCGCGTTCCCCGCACGACGGGCCGACCCGAGACCTTGCCCGGAACTTGTTCGATCAGTTCGCAAGCCATCCAGTCGATGTCTGAGGCGGTGTCGATTTCTGCCATGCTCATACCCTCCTTTTGATCGTAGCTCTTTGCCAGAGAAGAGGTGCTCAGTCGCACTCGATTTAATAGCACACCAGCATCCGCTCATTGGCATTTGCGGCGCCGAAGAGTGACCCGCTACCGGGTGACGACATATAATCTCCACCATGCAGCAACGCGACGGTGAAGACTTTGTGGGATTGCGAGACGGCTGGTGGAAGTCCATTTTTCGGGACGTCCAATTCTGGGTGCCGATCACCGTCCTCTTGATCGGATTGGTGCTGCTGAAGGTCGCCCAATGAGTGGTAAAGGCCCTGCCTTGAGCGGTGCGATCGATGAGACACTGCCGGACCGGTCGCGTCAGCGGCTGCTGCACCGGCTGGGAATCTTTTGCGGGTTTGCCGCGGCGATATGGCTGGCCGGAGCGGAGGCGCCCACCAAGCTTGTGACCGTGGCCGTTTCGCCGATGGTGATCTCCTTCATGATGGTGCTCGGCGCGTTTGTCTCGCGCTGGAGCCTGCCCGCGTTGATTCGCGGAACCGGCGATACATTCCGCGATACGCGACATGTGCCGCACCTGGTCTTATGGGGCGTGCTGGCTGGCTGCCTGTGGGCAGTCGGCAACACGTTAACCATTTTTGCGGTACGCGACATCGGATTGAGCCTAGCGTTTCCGCTTTGGAACTCGAACAGCCTGATCGGCATTCTTTGGGGAACGCTGCTGTTCAAGGAACTTCATCGGGCCGGCTGGCTGCGCAAGGTCGGCGTGGTGGGTGGCGCGGTAGTTATCTTCGTGGGCGCCATCTTCATCTCGGCGGCGTCAACTTCGGAGGCAGGACACGGGAATGCTCTGCACGGGATTGCCGCGGCGGTGGGCGCGGGATTAATGTTCGGGACGATGTACATCCCCTATCGAAAGGCGTACATCACCGGGATGAACCCGCTGACCTTTCTCACCTTCTTCACGTTTGGCGAGATCACCATGATGACGGTGGTGGCGCTGGTCTATTCCGGCGGCCCGGGACCGTTCTGGCATGAACTGGTGGCGAACCGCGCGATTCTGTTGTGGCCGGCGTTGGGCGGCTTTATGTGGGTGGTGGGCGACCTGTTCCAGAACTATGCGACGAAGTACGTCGGGATCAGCCGTGGGATTCCGCTCTCGAATACAAACCAGCTGTACGGATTGCTCCTGGGGTTGTTGGTGTTCCGCGAATTGCAGGGATTGACGGCAAATACTTATTTGGAAGTCATCGGCGGGTCCGCGATGATGGCGCTGGGCGCGTTGGCGATCTCAACCAGTTCAGCATCGGAAGACGAATACGCGAGCTGGAAAAGAGCGGCGCAGCGTGAGACCGACCTGTACGGCATCAACCCGGTGTATGTGGCGGCGCGCATGGAAGGCCGGGACATCGCCAGAAACGAGGTCCGCCGGAGTTGGGCCGATTGGGTACTGATTGCCGTGGCGACGATGATCTTTGTGGGATTAGGAACACTGGCACAAGTGCCGCACATGGAGATCCGGATGGGATGGCTGGCTTTGTTCGCGGCGACGATGGTGGCAGTCCTGGTGGCTGGCGGCGTCACGCTGTGGAAGGTGACGAAGTTCACGTAGCATGATACTGACAAGGTCGAACAGAATTATTCCCGCCGGGTAGTTGACTCACACCGTCAGGAAGTCGTCTGGGTTAACCCCCGCCTGTTTTAAGATGGCCCGAAGTGTTCCTTCGGGCATGTCGCCTGGATGATTGGGTACGTGGTGTGTCGATTCGTTTGGGGATTGAACCAGATCTCATGGCTCCCAGCGGCCTGACGATCGAACTCAAATCCACAGGCCTTCAATTTCCGGACGATCTCCCGATATCGAAAGCCTGCTAGCCGCGCCATTTACGCCGCGACAACGATAGTGTAGTCCCGCCGCTCGCTAGTTGTTGGCAGGTTCGGAACCCCGTCACGGTCACGTCGGGCGTCGATTAATTTGCGGGCCACGTCACGGGCAATCTCAAGTGTTTCGGCAACCGTTCGGCCCTGTGCAACGAGACCGGGGAGTTCACCCGAGGTCGCGAGGAACATACCTTCCGGCAACTCCTCGATTTGTATACTGAGAGCCAACTCCATACGGTTGATCCTACCATTCGATAAGCTGCCGGAAGTGGGTGCAGAGTGAATCTGAATGCCGATTCCTCCTGAAGCGTCTCCTCCGGAAAGCTCTTTGAGGGGCCCGCCCCAGCAAGGCGATCGGAACAGCTCTACGAAACGTCCACCGCCTGTGCTGGGCCGAACATGCCCTGCATTCCGGCGGAGATGGCTGCCTGGGCGCGAAGGCCATCGCGGTGCGTGGATGGGAACGGTGCACCGGTTCGGCAGCACTCGATGAAGGCTGCGAGCTCCGCTTTGTAGGCGGCGCCGAAGCGATCGGCAAACTCGGGCAGCGGCCGCTGGTAGTCGCGCATCGGGAAGGTCTTGAAGGCCAGCGGCTCGCTCCGGCCGCGTCTCCCATAAGCCTCCACTGTAATGTTGGTCAACTTCTGATCGAAATGGCCCACATGAATCTGCCCTTCTTCGCCGAAGATGATGGTCTCGACTCGATAGCCGGAGACGTGGTTGCGGCTGACCTGCACCTGGGCAAGCAGGTCTTCCCCGAACCAGAGGTAGAGCAGGGCGTCGTCGAAATCTTCAAGGCACGTCGTCAGGGCGTGGCTGTAGACCCGGGTGCCGATGGCCAGCGCTTTAGTCGGCGTGCGTCCGGTCAGCCAAAGAATCTCGTCGACATTGTGCACGGACATGTCGGGCAAGATGCCGCCGCTCTTATAACCATTGGGCGCGGGATTGGAATCTTCCAGTGCTGAGTAGATCTTGAAGACCCGGCCAATCACTCCGCTTTCCATCAACTGCTTGGCGTATTGCAAAGGCGCGTCGAAGCGCCGCTGGAAGGCGAGCATCAGTGAGTTCGGGTGGTCTCGGTCCAACTCGGCCGCGAAGGCGCGATCACCTTCGAGCGTTCCTGTGAGCGGCTTCTCCACCAATACACGAAAGTCGGCGGAGATCAGCGTTGCCGCGTGCTCGCGATGATCCTCCGTCGGGGTTACAACCACGGCGGCTTGGCAGATGCGCGACGTCGCCAGTTCGTCGACGGAGGGGAAGACGGGAACCTCCCGGCCGGTCTCGACGATGAAACGGCGGGCGCGAGTGATATCCGGTTCGGCCAATGCGACAAGCTCACAGGTCTGGGTATCGCGGGCTAGTTCGTGTACGTGAAGGGCGTGGATCGCGCCCATGCGGCCCAGGCCTGCAACCGCTATCTTGAGAGGTTCACTCATGAGAAGTTTAAGAATACAATGAGCACGACCGAGGGACGGGCTTTCATGACTTGTTTTCGCTGGCTGTGTGCGTTGCTTTTGGCGGGAGCGGCCGTTGCGCAGACGCCAAAGATCAACGGAGATTATGCGGGAACGCTGGGTCCGCTTCGCCTTGAGTTGCACCTGAAGGACGGCGGCCTAGGGGCTATGGAAGGCACCCTGGACAGTCTCGATCAGGGGGCCATCGGCCTCGAGTGCACGAAGTTTGTGCTGAAGGATAAGGCCCTCTCATTTGAGGTCCCCACCGTTGGCGGAAAATGGCATGGCACCGTTTCCGAGGACGGATCCACGCTGACTGGAAGCTGGTCGCAAGGCGTCGATTCTCCCCTGGTCTTTCACCGAAGGGAGCCGTTTGCGCCGGCTGAGAAGCCCTCGCGCGTAGATGGGATCTGGTTAGGCACGCTCGAATCAGGAGGAGCCAAGCTCCGATTGCAGATCCAAGTGAAGAGCGACCGCGCCGGCACGGAATACTGTTCGCTCGACAGTCTGGATCAAGGCGCGATGGAGCTAGCGTGCGAGAATGTCCGCCTCGAGGGCGATCATTTTTCATTTGAGGTTCCGGCTGTGCATGGCCAGTGGACGGGCACATTAGCCGAGGATGGAAGCGCGTTGAAGGGCGTGTGGTCCCAAGGGCAAGATCTGCCATTGGTGCTGGCGCGACAGAAGGTTGCATTGGCCCCCAAAGCGCCGGAGCCGCCGATGTTTGATGACGCCATCCCTGCAGTGCCGATCGCGGATCTGAAAACGGTGCTCGATCGTGACCTGGCGGCGGCACTAAAACAAGGCGCGCTGGCGCCCGATACAGGCGGCGGCGTTGTGATCGGTGTAGAGCAGGGCGGAGCCCGCCGGATCTTCGTCTATGGCACGGTCAAAGAGGATTCGATTTTTGAAATCGGCTCTATTTCGAAAACTTTCACTGGACTGATACTGGCGCAGTTGGTGGAGCAGCACAAAGTCCGGCTGGATGAACCGGTGCGGGAATTGCTACCTAAGGTGACTGTAGCCAAGCCTGCCGGCGCGGAGATCAGTTTGCTCGATCTGGCGATCCAGCATTCGGGCCTGCCGCGCATGCCGGACAACTTTCATCCGGCCGATCCGCAGGACCCCTATGCGGATTATGCCGCTGCGAATCTGTACGAGTTCGTTGCCAGGCATGGTGTGGACAAACCTACCGATCCGATATTCAACTACAGCAACGTGGGTCTGGGATTGTTGGGCCAAGCCCTGGCCGATCGCGCGGGAATGACTTACCCGGAACTACTGAAGACACAGGTGAGCGGGCCTCTCCACCTGAAAGACACCGTTGTGCTGCTCTCGGCGGAACAGGAACAGCGATTCGCCCAGGGTCACGATGCCCAGCATCATGCCGCTCACGCGTGGAGTTTTAATGCGATGGCAGGGGCGGGTGCGATTCGGTCGACAGCAAGCGACATGTTGCTGTATCTGGAGGCGCAACTGCATCCGGATTCGGTGAAGCACGCGGCAGAGTCGAGCAACGCCGGCTCTGACTCACCCTCGGGTACTCTGGCCGACGCCTTGCAGATGTCGCACGAACTGCACGCGGATGCCTTGCCCGGAATGAAGATTGCGCTGGCGTGGCTATGCATCACCGACACAGGGGCGTATTGGCACAACGGAGCGACGGGGGGATACAGCAGTTACGCTCTGTTCAACCCGAAAGAGAACTATGCCGTAGTTGTGCTGCACAACACAACTATTGGCAAAGGCGGGAGCTTTGCAGACCGTCTGGGAGAACACGTCGTCGAGCGGCTCAGCGGAAAGCGCGCCATCTCCCTTAGTCCGGCAGAATGACGATGTCAACCCGGCGGTTTTCGGCCCGCCCCTCTTCGGTATCATTCGGGGCTTTCGGTCTGTAGGCGCCGGGGCTCGCAATGGATAATCGAGATTCCGGGATTCCGTATTGCGTAGTGAGCAATTCCAGCAGCTTCACGCTGCGGGCGGTAGCCAGTTCCCAGTTGTTCTTGAATCGAACACTATGGATGGGAACGGCGTCGGAGTGGCCGACCAAACTGATTCTGTTGGGAATGGCGCGCACCACTCCTGCGATCTGGGCGATGATTGGCAGTGCGCGGGAGCTGATGTGATCTTCGCCAGACGGGAAGAGAATCGACTGAGGAAGACTCACAACCAGGCCGCGATTCTCGACGGTGGGAGTTATTCCGCGCTCCTGCAATGCCTTTTCGGTGTCGATCAGCGTTGCGCCCAGTTTTGGGACCGCTGGTTCGGGAGACGGCCGGACAACGTCTTGCTTCGCAGCAGCCGCTTTCGCGACCGGCGCGGGAATCAGGTTCTTCTGAAAGGCCTGCGCCGCCAGGCCCACGAAGAGCACCAGCAGAATGGTGACGATGTCGCTATAACTCACCACCCACTTGCCGGCAGTTGTGTCTCCCGCTTGAAGGTACCTCGGTTTACGACCCATGGATAAGACGTCCTGCTCTGATTCGACCGTTGATTCTCAGCGATTCCAGCGGCTTCAAGCGCACCACTGCGCCGGCAACGGAAGATGAGTTAGCGGGCGAACGCAGGAACGATGTCAGGCGCTGCCTAAGAGCCATGGGATGAACTCCATCCACCAATGCGAGCACGCTTTCCATGATCAGCTCCTGCACTTCAAACAGGTCAGCGACTCGGGCACGAATCCGGTTTGCGAGAGGGAGCAGCACGAGATTCGCTAGAGTCAGCCCATAGATGGTCGACACGAAGGCGGTGCCGATTCCGTGACCGACGGACGCCGCGTTTGAGAAGTGGCGGAGTACAGCGATCAGACCGACAACCGTTCCGAGAATGCCAATGGTGGGAGCGAATCCGCCCGCCACTTCGAGAATCTTCGCGTCCAGTTCGCCTTGACGCTCTCGCAGACGGAGCTCGGCCTCAAGCAAAGTGCGCAGTTCCATGCGATCCGGCACATCCAAGCCGAGCAAGATGGCATCGCGAAGAAGCGTGGTGCTAGTTCTGTGAGCGAGCGGTTCCAGAGCGAGAAGGCCATCCCGGCGGGCAACACGTGCATATTGAACGATCTCCTCGATGAGCGCTTCACGATCGACCTGGTGGGCGGAGAAGAGCTCCTTCACGCGGCGCGCCGAATCGAGCAGAGCGTGACCAGGCGTGGTTATGAGGATCACGCCGATGGTGCCTCCCAGAACGATGAGCGCTCCGGCGGGCTGCAGGAAATAGGAAAGGCCAATGGCAGTGGCAGAGATGCCGGCGATGGTGGCGCCGAACGCCATCACAATGCCCAGAATCAAGCCGCGGTCGATCTGGGCGGTATTCCGAGGCCGGACCGCTTGGGGCGGGACACCCTGAATGGGCGTGGACCGCGCCCGCGCTTTGGGACTGACGGCGGGAGCCACAGCAGATGTAGACATGCGCCCTCCTTCCTGACCATGGTGCACTTGGAGTGCCAGTCTAAAGCTTCATCGTTCCAATAAGTTGAAGCGAGCGAGTCCGGGTGCGCGACAAGAGATTGGCGGGCGTGACCGATTTTTCCCATCGGCGATTCAGAGAGCGAGCGCCGCAGAAACGCAGCAACCTTCGAGGGAGCTAATTAAACTGATCCAGAATAGGATGTGCGCTCGCGACGGATCCCTCCCATCGCTTTGGCCTTGGCTGCCTCCTCGGCGCTGGGCATGGCCGCGCTGGCACAGTGGGGCATCCCGCAATCGAACGACGAAGTTGAGCCGCCCATCCCGCCGCGCCCCGCCGAGTTCCATTTCATGCGGATGGAGTACACCGATCTGCCCGAGTATCACCGAAGTTGGGGCCACGGCGGGAACAATGGCTTGGGTCCCGGCTGGTGGAACGTCGACGCGCCGGCGGCCGACAACCACTTTACAAAGGGCGTTCAGCGTCTGACGCGCATCGATACGGGCGACCCCCGCCATCTACGCTTAACCGACAAGCACCTGTTCGACTATCCGTGGATTTACGCGACACAGACCGGTTGGTGGGATCTCTCGGATGCCGAAGTAAGCCGGCTGCGTGAGTATTTGCTACGCGGCGGATTTCTGGTGGTGGATGACTTTTGGGGCGAGACCCAATGGAAAGCATTCCGCCGCACCATGGATCGCGTACTGCCGAACCATCCCATCCTGGACATTGATCAGTCGGATTCCGTCATGCACGTTCTTTACGACATCGGCCCGAAAGATCTCACGTTTATCCCGGGGTCGCGCCACCTCCGGCGACTGTCGAATGGCACCGTCTACGTGGTGCAGCCAGAAGGGACAGAGCCAGCTTGGCGGGCCATTTACGATGACCGCAACAGAATGGTGGTTGCCATTAACTTCGACACCGACGTGGGAGATGCGTGGGAGTTCGCCGACGTCCCGATTTACCCCGAGGCGATGACGGAACTGGCGTACCGGTTCGGCATTAACTACATTGTTTACTCGATGACCCACTAAACCAGTGCATTCGTGCACCTAACTCTACTGAATTGCCTTCGTCCAACCTAAGTTAGCTTTGCCGGCCTGCATAGGAGAACGAGATGCTTCAGGACTTGCGTTACGGCGTACGAATGATGCTTAAGCAACCCGGCTTCAGCCTGATTGCGGTGCTCACTCTGGCATTGGGCATTGGCGCAACCGCCGCCGTTTTCAGCTTGATTCAGGGAGTCCTGTTGACGCCTCCGCCGTACCGGCAGCCCGATCGGCTGGTGCTGATTCCGGCCGCGCGTGCTGACCGTAGCCTGTCAGGAGATACGCGCGCGTGGGCCGCGATGCAATGGATGGAGTGGCAAAGGGAGGCCAAGTCATTTGAGGCCATAGGCGCCTATGACTGGTCGTTTAACTTTCTCGTTTTGTCCGATGGCAGCCAATCGATGGAGGGGATGTATGTCACCAGGGACTATTTCCGCGCGACCGGACTCCAGCCGATAATGGGCCGATCGTTTGTGGAGTCCGAGACCGGGGTCAAACCTGCGCCGGTGATCATCCTCGGCTACGGGCTTTGGCAAAGCAAGTTCAATGGCGATCCCAATATCATCGGCAAGAAGATCCGCATCAGCCGCCAGGACACACCGCCAACGGTGATTGGGGTCATGCCGCCCGGCGTCCGTTTCCTTCCGTCGCCAGGGGCCGCCAAAGAGCCCAATTACGACTTGAACGCATTGGTGGATTTTTGGATTCCCGCGACGCCGGACCCGAAGGATCTGAAGCAGCCTTTCTGGAATGTGGTGGGACGACTGCGAAGTGGAAGCACCGTCGCTCAGGCGCAAGCGGAACTGATCGTCCTAACCGGGAGAGAGGCGCGACCGGACCGCGATTTTGAAGGCTTCGTACCGCGGGTGCAACCTTTGGCTGGAGTATTGAATCGTGATGGCGAACGCATCCTGCTACCACTTCTGGGAGCCGCCGCGCTAGTGCTGTTGATCGCGGGTGGCAATGTCGCGGCACTGCTGCTGGTGCGCGGACTTCAACGCCAACAGGAATACGCGGTACGGAGCGCACTGGGTATCGGCCGGCTGGCCCTTTTGCGCCAGATTTCGACCGAGAGCCTATTGCTGGCTCTGTTAGGCGGAACGTTTGGCGCGGCCCTCGCCGTCGGTGTAGTCAATCTCTTCAAGCTGATCGGCGGACACGCCATTCCGCGGCTGGATTCCGTCACAACCGGCTGGCCGGTGCTGTCCTGTGGACTTGCTTCAGCGGTAGTTGCCGCCGTTTTGGCGGGGCTGATTCCGGCCTTGCGTGCTTCGCGGCTCGACACCATGGCGGTGCTCAAGAGCGCCGGCCCGAAAAGCAGCGCGGGACGTGGCGAACGACGGTTGCTGCGTGGCGTCACCATGGTCCAGACGGCGCTCACGCTGGCGTTGCTGGTAGGCGCCGGCCTCTTGATTCGAACCATGATCAATCTGGCGAAGGTGCAATCGGGGTACAACACCGGACGCATCCTCACCATGAGCGTGACGGCAGTGGAGGGAGACTGGTCTGATTTTCACGAGCGCGCCTTGGAGCGCATATCTGCACTTCCCGGAGTCCAGGGTGCTGCCTTCGCGTGGGGCGTGCCACTGACTGGAAACAACTGGCCGGCCCACCTGGAAATCGAGGGCCAACCCGAAGCCAACAAAGAGAGCGACAAGATCGCAATGCCTCTGCGGGCGGTAACGCCGGGCTACTTCAAACTGCTCGATCAAACCATTTCCGACGGGCGGGACTTCCGTTCCAGCGACAAGGGCAAGACGCTCGACGTTGCCGTCGTCAATCAGGCATTCGTGGATCGTTACTTTTCGAGGGCCGATCCTATCGGCAAAAAGCTTTGGCTTGACGGGCGGCAGAAACCTGCCATGCGAATTGTGGGTGTCGTCACCAACAGCCGCACAGACGACCTGACTCAGGCAGCGGAGCCCGAAGTCTTTCTTTCCTTGTGGCAGGCGCATGCATTTTCCAAGCACTTGGTTATCCGAACGACCTCGGACCCGCGCGCGCTGGTCGTTGCCGTGCAACGTGAGTTGCGCTCCGTTCTTCCGACTGCGGCGGTGGAAAACGTGAAGACGCTGGAGCAGATTCGCGACGACTCGCTGGCCTCCCGCACATTTGCTATGCAACTGCTGGTTGGCTTTGCGGTGGTCGGGAGCGTGCTGACCCTGGTCGGCATTTATGGCGTTCTTTCACTCTCCGTCGCATCCCGGCGACGCGAGCTTGCGATTCGCGCGGCAGTCGGCGCGCGGCAGCGCGACATTCGGGGCCTGGTTTTAGCCGAAGGCTTCCGGCTGATCGCAGGTGGTGTGATTTCCGGAATCGCTTCCGCCCTGCTGTTATCGCGGGTGCTGCGATCTTTACTCTTTGAAGTCGAGCCTACAGACCCAGTCACGCTGATCTGTGTGGGATTATTGTTCGCCGGCGTAGCTTTGTCAGCCTGTTGGGCGCCCACCCGCCGCGCTGCGAAGATCGATCCTCTAGAAGCCCTGCGATACGAGTGAACGGATCGCGTCGCGGAGATAGTAGGCGTTGAGTCATGAGTGGTAGCCAAGTTCCCGTGCAGGATTGCGATTGGAAGGTAATAGCCATGGGTCTCGACGCTGTTGAACTGATCACGCGGGTCGAGGAGGAGTATGGTGTCGAGATCACGGAACTTGAGGCCCAAGAGGTCGCTACCGTCGGCGAGCTACACAAGCTCGTGATGTCCAAGATTAAGCCGAGATCCTTGAATGTCTGTCTCACGAGCGTAGCTTTCCTTCGGACGCGCAGGGCATTCATGAATGCGCTCAATATTCCCAAGCAGCGCATTCGGCCTTCGACAGAGATCGAATCCGTTCTGCCTGAGGGTAATCGAGCCCAGCTTTGGGCATCCGTACGCAATGCAAGTTTGCTAACAATGCCGGATCTCGAAACCGCTTGGATACTTTACGGCAATCAGTATCGGAGCGGGGCCGAGACCGTCGGGGATTTGGCTGGTGAGGTTCTAGCCCTCAACTACAAACGCCTCTTCCATGAATTCGGCGGACTGAGTGAGCAAGACGTCTGGAAACCCCTCTGAGCCATTGTCGTAGATCAGCTCGGGGTCAAACCGGAGCAGGTAACTGCGGAGGCGAACTTCGTCAAGGATTTGAAGATTGATTGATTAGTGTTGCTGTTAGATGCAGAAAGTCATGAGCGAAATGCATCCCCCTCGCCGCGTTGGTCGAAGCATCGCCGCATTGCTTGCAGGCTTCGTTGTGGTCGTCGTTCTCTCCGTAGGTACGGACACCGCACTGCGGGCGGCCGATGTCCTCCCTCCTTTAGGACAGCTCTTGCTGCTGATGACAGCCTATCGCGTCGTCTTCGGCGTATTGGGCAGCTACATATCGGCAGTGCTCGCACCTTATCGTCCTATGCTGCACGCCTTGGCTGGCGGCGCGCTAGGCCTCGTCCTGAGCATTGTCGGCGCGGTTGTCACATGGAACAATGGACCGGGTTTTGGCCCGCACTGGTATCCCGTCTTACTCATCGTGCTCGCCCTGCCGCAAAGCTGGTTGGGCGGCAAGCTCCGCGAGATGCAGTTGCGCACGCGCCCGGCATGAATGGAGAATCGCGCGTCTTTCCGCGGACGAACGCGGTCCTCATCACGCTGGCGCTGCAAAGGCGTCTGGCGAGTAGACTTCCAGGTCAACACCCCTGTAGTATTTCCGGTATGAGAACAGGAAAGGCCGCTCCCAAGAACACCGACGAGTACCTGGCCGGCGTCCCCGAACCCGCACGCAGCACACTGTCCAAGATCCGCGCGACGATTCGATCCGTGGTGCCTCCCGAAGCCACCGAGGCTATTATCTACGGGATGCCGGCGTTCCGGTACAGAGGCGCGTTGGTGTGTTATGCCGCGTTTTCTGACCATTGCAGTTTTTTCCCGATGAGTGCGGCACTCATAGAGGAGTTCAAGGACGACGTCAAGAACTACCAGACGGCAAAAGGGACCATCCGCTTTGCATTGGACAAACCGCTGCCGGCGGGGCTGTTGAAGAAGTTCGTGAAGGCGCGGATTGCGCAAAACGAAGCGAAGCAGAAGAAGGGCTGAGCGGGCCGCTGCCGCGTTGCGTTTAGAGCATGCGATAGCATGCGGGTGATGAAAGTCCTGGCTGCTTTCGCGCTTTTAGCGGCGACTGCTTTCGCCGCTTCTCCCACAACGGACATTAAGGTCGATCAAGTGGGCTACCTTCCCTCGGCGCCCAAGATTGGGCTGGTCGCTTCCGGTATGCCGGCGACCGATTTTACCGTCCGCCGATCCTCGGATGATTCAGTCGTGCTGAGCGGTAAGCTCTCGCCGCCTGAGGCCGATGCCGATTCGGGAGATCACGTACAAGCCGCTGATTTCTCGGCACTGCGTGATCCCGGCCGCTACTATCTCGACGTGGCGAACGTCGGCCGTAGCTGGAACTTCCAAATCGCGCCGGACGTCTACGCACGCGCCTTCTATCTGGCGATGCGATCGTACTATGGCCAACGCTGCGGGACGGCAGTCGACTTAGGCCCTGAGTTTCCCGGCTACAAACATGCCGCGTGCCATCTCGATGGCCAATATCACGCCACCTCCGGCGAAACCGGCCCGCATCCGCATGACGGAAAAGGCTGGCACGATGCCGGCGACTATGGGCGGTATGTCGTGAATTCCGGCATCTCGACCGGAACGCTGCTGTGGACTTACGAGATGTTCGGCTCACGCATCCAAAAGAAGACGTTGAACCTCCCGGAGTCCGGCAACGGCACTCCGGACATTCTGAACGAGATCCGCTGGAATCTCGACTGGATGCTCTCGATGCAGGCCAGCGACGGCGGCGTCTGGCACAAACAGACCAGCGAAAGCTTTTGCGGCTTCATCATGCCGGAGAACGACAAACTCACCAGTTACGTCATCGGAACGGGCGCCGAACCGTTCAAGAGTTCCTGTGCGACCGGCGATTTCGCAGCCGTGATGGCCATTGCGGCGCGCGTCTATCGCCCGTTTGATCCGAACTTCTCCAACACGGCGCTGGCGGCTGCTAAGCGGGCGTGGGCGTGGCTGGAGAAGAATCCCGCGGTTCTCTTCCACAACCCCAAGGGCATCTCTACCGGTGATTACGGCGACCGCGACTGCGCCGACGAGATCTTCTGGGCCGCCGCCGAACTCTGGCGAACGACACGCGACGCCCCTTACGAGCAGTACTTTGCCGCGCATGCGCCCGGGTTCATGCGCAGCATCGGCCCATCGAGTCCACCCAACTGGGGCAACGTCGCCGCGCTTGGCTTGTGGACCTACGCGCTCTCCGGCGTCAAGACTCCACTGGCTGAAGAGATCCGCTCGACTTCCGTGGAAGCAGCTGGCGTCCTGGTAGCGCGCACTCGTGAAAGCCCCTATCACCACGACATGACCACCAAGGACTACAACTGGGGTTCGAATAGCAACGCGGCCAACTACGGGCTTCAGTTATTGGTGGCGAACGCGCTGCATCCGGATCCGGGTTACATCAACGCCGCCACCGAGAACCTTCACTATCTTCTCGGCCGCAACACATTTTCCCTTTCGTTTGTCACCCAGGTGGGCGAACATCCGTTCCAACACCCGCACCATCGCCCAAGTGCGTCGGGCGGACTCGCCGCACCATGGCCGGGCCTTCTGAGCGGAGGCCCGAATCACGCTAAGCAGGACTCGGAGATGCGAACCATGCCCGACCTTCCGCCGGCGAAAATGTATCTTGACCGCACGGGATCTTACGCCTCCAACGAAATCGCGATCAATTGGAACGCGCCGCTGGTGTTTCTGCTCGCCGGTCTTCTGCCGGCGCAGTAGCAAGCCAGGCCGGTTCCCGCTTTCTGGCTGTGGGATTCTCAAGACAGTAAACGAATGCCCAAACCTGATTGCCCACTCTGCCGTGGCGCCGGCTGGACCATCTCCGAACGAGACGGCATCGAAGTCGCCAGCCGCTGTACGTGCGTCGCTGAACAACAAACGGAGCTGCTCGAGGAGAACGCGCAGATTCCTCCGAACTATGCGCAGGCCTCGTTCGAGAATTTCCGTCTGCCCCAGGACAACCCGACCGCGCAGCGTGGCTTGGCAGACGTCATGCTGGCCGTAAGTGCGTACACTCGCAGCTACCCGAGTACCGCCAAGCCAGGCCTGTTGCTGGTTGGCCCTCCGGGTACGGGCAAGACTCATCTCGCCGTTGCCGCCTTGCGCCTATTGCTGGGCCGCGGCCATCCAGGCGTGTTCTTCGACTACCAGAATCTGCTGGAACGCATCCGTTCCAGCTACGATCAGACACTCGGCGCGAGCAACAAAGAAGCGTATCGGAACGCTCTCGATACGGAGATCCTGGTGCTCGACGATCTGGGAGCGCATCGCGTCACCGATTGGGTGGAGGATACGGTTACTGCGCTGATCACCCATCGCTACAACAACCGAAAACCGCTGATCGCCACCACGAACCTGGCCGACCCGGAGATCACCGGTTCCGTGATCGAGAAGTCGGCTCTGGCGAGCGCGCATAGCTACAAAACCTCGATCGAAGAGCGTATCGGCGAACGTGCGCGGTCTCGCCTCTTCGAGATGTGCAAGGTGGTCCGCATGCCCAACGTCGAGGATTACCGAATCAAAAGAATGAAGTAGGCCGCAGTTTGCCCAGTCGATGGAATATGCTGTTTCAGGACGATTCCATATGACCCGCCGGCTTCTGTTGTTTCCTCTACTGACATTCGCCTTCGCTCTTGAGGCACAAGGCCCGCAACTCGAGGCCATCACCGCGGAGAGGGGCGTAGCCGTGAAGATGCGCGATGGCGTCACGCTTCGCGCGGACATCTATCGTCCAAAAGCGGATGGTAAGTACCCGACTTTGTTGCAGAGGACGCCCTACAACAAGGAAGGCGGCGTCGAATTCGGCAGGCAGGCTGCGGCGCAAGGCTATGTGGCCATCGTTCAGGATGTCCGGGGCCGCTACACCTCGGAAGGCGATTGGTACACCTTCCTGAACGAATCGAATGACGGCTACGACACGGTGGAGTGGGCCGCGTCGCTGCCCTATTCGAATGGGAAGGTCGGCATGTGGGGTGGGTCCTATGTGGGCGCAACGCAGATGCTCGCCGCCATTGCGCACCCGCCGCATCTCGCCGGCATTTGCCCGGTGGTGACAGCCAGCAACTATCACGAAAACTGGACCTACCAAGGCGGTGCCTTCGAACAGTGGTTCAACGAATCGTGGACATCCGGGCTGGCGCAAGACACCTTGAACCGAACCGTGCAGAACGCCACCAACGCGATGAAGGGCGCATCGGTCTTGCCGCTGACAAACTATCCGTTGTTCAACTTCCCGGCTGACCTGGATAAGTCCGACCTGACCCACAATCTGGCGCCGTACTTTCTCGACTGGCTCGCTCATCCCAACTTCGACAGTTACTGGAAGCGCTGGTCTATCGAAGATCACTTCGCCGACATCCAAGTTCCGGTGCTCTCCGTCGCCGCCTGGTACGACATCTTCCAGGGCGGATCGCTGCGCAACTACATCGGACTGAAGCAGCATGCCGGTAACGAGGCGGCCCGGAAGGGCCAGAGGCTGTTGGTGATCGTCGGCGGCCATGCCGGCGGCGGACGCACCATCGGCGAGGTGGATTTCGGCGCGGCGGCTGCAGAGTGGAACGAGACGGCCGTCACACTGCGTTGGTACGACTACCTGCTGAAGGGCGTTCAGAACGAATTTGCCGGGCCGCCCGTGAAACTTTTTGTGATGGGCGCGAACGAATGGCGCACGGAGGAAGACTGGCCGCTGGCGCGTGCTCACCCGACAAAATATTTCCTGCACTCGCAGGGCAAGGCGAACTCGCTACGCGGCGACGGCACTCTCTCGGATCGCGGCTTGGCTTCTGAGCCGGCCGATCAGTATGTATACGATCCGGCGAACCCGGTGCCCACGGTCGGTGGCCCGCTGTGCTGCGATGGAACCCATCTGCCTGCTGGGCCGAGAGACCAGCGCGCCGTCGAGGCTCGCGATGACGTGCTGATTTACTCTACCGGTCCGCTTGCACAAGATATGGAAGTTACTGGGCCCGTCAGCCTGACAATCTACGCGAAGTCCAGTGCCGTTGACACCGACTTCACCGCGAAACTGGTTGACGTATGGCCGAACGGTTTTGCGCAGAACCTGACTGAAGGCATCCTTCGTGCCCGCTACCGCAACTCTCAGGAGAAGCCGGAACTGATCAACCCGGGCGAGATCTATCCGCTGACCATCGATCTGTGGTCCACCAGTAACGTGTTCAAACAGGGCCATAGGATACGGCTCGAGGTCTCCAGCAGCAACTTCCCGCGATTTGATCGCAACTTGAACACCGGCGAGGGCAATCAGTCGTCGCGTATGGTGACGGCGACCAATGCTATCTATCACGACGCGGAGCATCCGTCCGTGCTAATCTTGCCTGTCATTCCGAAGCGCTAGTGGGGCTGGGGCCCAGGCTTCAGCCTGTGGCTGGAGCCTTCTTGCGTTTCAACGCTGTCGACCCAGGAACCACGGCGCGCTGCCTCAGCCTCCCACGGTAAAATCGAGTCGGCAGTCCACATGTCGACATACGGATCGGAACACGACGCGCCGCTTTTTCCGGATGATCCGCCTGTGCCCCCGGTGGTGATCAACCTGGAACCGCGCCGGCGCTACATCTGGGGCGCCATATTCGGCTCGGCGAACATCGCCTATGCCGCGGCAGCCGTTCCGCTCCGGTTGTATCCGCATGAAATCCTGCCGCTCAAAATTGTGCTGTTACTGCTGATCGCGCTGGGCGGCTACTTAATCATTACGCGAAAACCCCTGGCGCTGGTCTACCTCGGCTTACTGTTCCTCTGGGAGTTCGTTCACTCCTTCTTCTCGCTGCCGACGACCGTTACCACCTGGAACGATGGCGATTGGCA
>JBAUOG010001310.1:0-13564 GCA_049579625.1 Bryobacteraceae bacterium | reverse complement strand
CGCTAAAGTCATAGGCGAGTGCAGTGTATTTCCAGATCCAGTTGGCGTTGATGACAACGTACCTTCCGAGGCCCTGCGAAATTCCTGCATGATATTCATTGCGCGTGCTGGGCTTGAGTGGCACCGTCAGACACGGATATCCCTGTACCAGCGCTGAGAGCGCGTTGATGACGGTATCATTGCATCCAAGGCTGGCGAGGACTAGATTCTCATTGAAAGGGGATTCCTGCGTCTGCGCGTAGGTCAGTCGTATCACCGTGTTGGTCCGCTTGATGTTGTAGGCGGCGCCGAGCCTCGGCTCGGCCGCGCTGAGGCTGGTGATGCCGCGATAGATGTCGCCGCGTACGCCAAGATTCAAGCTCAAGTTTTTCCACGTGATCTGGTCCTGAAGGTAGATCGCCGCCTCGTGGATGTCGGCGTGGCCAATGAAGTTGTACAGGCCGGTAGTGGGAGTCAGCCTGGTCAAGTCATACGGGCCAAGGATCGGCAGATACCCGGGATTCTGCTGGAGACCACCCGTGCATTGATTGGGACTCGTAATTGATGGAATCGTGTTGGGGCTTCCATCAGCATTGAGGCAAGGCGCATTTTCCGTCGGATCAACAATGCCAAACCGGTCGTTCTCGTTCAGGATGGTGTCTTCGAAGATCACTCCCCCTTTGATATTGTGAATGCCTTTGACATAGGAGAGACTGGCACGGGCGCCCACATTCGACAGGGTGCGTTCCTGATCGACCGTGTTGGTCTGCAAGTCCGGCGTAAAGTCGGCGTACGGATTGTCGCTGCCGTAGTAGTTGTATTGGTCGTGCCGGAAAAAAGCACCGAACGTGAGTAGGGTAGTCGGGCTGAGCAGGTGCGTCCATGCCGGCGCGATGTTATACGTCGAGATCTTTGAACGTTGATCCTGGGAGCCTACTGGCAGCCCATTGGGGCCAAGCCCTCCGTTATCGACCACCAGTCCCGACCATGCCGTCGCGTTTTGAGCGTCCCAGGAATTGGGTGTCTGGAACCAGGACCGCGAAAAGCCTAGCCCGAGGTTGATGGAGTCGTTGGAGGTAGGCTGAAGATCGAACCGGTCGAATATATTTGTCTCGTTGCCCTGATCGTGAAGCACGGCATACTCCGGCCCGTCCAGAAATCGGGAGGTATCGAGACCGTTTGCCGCGACAAAGTTACCCCACTTTTGGCCGCCCCAGGCGAGGTCGAACCCGCCGCCCACAGTCCCGAAGTTGCCGAAGGTCGTCGTCACGTCTCCATGCGGCTGCGTTACGCCCAGACCCGAGCGGGTAGTCGCCACAATCACGACGCTTGTTTTGCCGCCGAATTCTGCCGGAGGTGCGCCCGCAATCACCTCCAGCGACTGCACGGAATCGAGCGGGATCTGATTCGAAAAGACTTTGCTCTGTTGGTCGGTAATCGGCTGGCCGTCGACCGAGAATGAGTTGGACGCGTGGTCGCCGAATCCATGAAATAGACCATTGGAGTCGGCGCTGATACCGGGTGTTGCCAGTGTTACGAGTGAGCTGAGGGAGGAAGACTGGCTCTCGAGCGGAAGTTTCTGAAATAGCGCCCGGTCCACATCGGTATGCGCATTGGGGTCGTTCTCGACCAGATCCGCTGAATCCGACACCAACACTTCGGTCTTGGTCTCGCCAATGGTCAGCGTGACCTTCAGTTCGCTCGGCACCGACGAGCGTATGTTCAGATCCTGGTCACTTGCCTGAAATCCCGGCGCCGAGATCGTAGCGTGATAGTTATTGAAGGGAATGTTGGTGAAATCGAAGCGCCCTTGGGAATCTGTCTGGGTCGTCCGGGTGTACTGCGACACCGGGTTCGCAATCACGACCGTGGCGCCCTTAATCACCGCGCCGGAGGGATCAACGACCGAGCCTCGTACCGCGCCGTTGGATTGACAGTAAGTGGGAATGCCGAAGATGAGTGGCGCGGCAAGGCAGGCCAGAATAGCGGATGGCGACTTCCTCATTATCATTCCCACATTCTGAAGGGTGCATTGGGAAACCCTTAGAAACTTTCTATAACCGGACTAATCTTCGCCGCGATCGGGATGTTACACGGCGTGGGCGGAACGCTATAACCTATTTGCGAGCATTAGACACAATGGCCCCGTAAATTTACAAGGGGGCTTACCAGCTCAGCACCTCGCGAACATTCTTGGCCTGGCGTTTGCTTACTACATACTCGTCGCCATTGCTTAGAGTGACCGACCAGCGCTGGCTGGAGATCATACTCATCTTGCGAATCTGGTTAATATTAATCAGCGTGTTCCGGTGAATCCGGCGGAATGGGCTGTTTCCCAGGCGCTCTTCAATAGCCCGCAGGCTGTGGGCGGCGTAGTAGCGCTGCTTGTTGGTCACGATCCACGTCACGTCGCCTTCGGCTTGAAACGCCAGCACCTCCTGCAAGCCAAGGAGGAAATATTCATCCCCCAATCTGCCGACCACCTTGGCTAACGGCCGAAGCGAGCTCGGTGAACCTGACGGCACAATCGCTTGGAGTGTGGCGATGTTTTCAGCCACCTGCAGGGGACTTTGACGGAGTCGCTCCGCCCGTTCCACAGCCTGGGCCAGCCGTTCCTGGCTGACCGGCTTCAACAGGTAATCGATAGCGCCCGCTTCAAAAGCGCGAATAGCATGCTGATCATAAGCGGTTACCATGACAAAGATGGGAATATGACCTCCGCGCAACTGGCCGAGTAATTCGAATCCGTTCATGACCGGCATCTGTATGTCGAGAAAGACAAGGTCAGGCGCCAACGAAGACAAGAGCGACAAGGCGATCGCGCCATTCTCGGCTTCGGCGACCACCTCGACAGCGGGTATGAGTTCGAGCTCTTCGCGAAGCACTCCTCGGGCAATCGGTTCGTCGTCGACGATAAGCGTGCGCAGCGGAGACATTACGTTAGAGTTGTACCCTCTAACCCTCAAGCGCAAAACATTTATCGATATTCGGGCGATGCCTGGCCCTAAACGGGTTAGCAAACGGCGCAGGCGGGCCGTGGAACAATGGGGGGAAGGATTCCCAGAAAAGGGGCGGCTAGTAGACGTGGTCGCCGTAACACTCTCAGTGCCGGAAGTGCCGTATCCCGGTGAAAACCATCGCGAGTCCGAGGCGGTCGGCAGCGGCGATGACTTCATCATCGCGAACAGAACCACCGGGCTGGATCACGCCCGTAATGCCATGCTTGGCGGCTTCCTCGACACCGTCTGGGAACGGAAAGAAGGCATCGGAGGCTAGCACGGTTCCCGTGAGCGGCAGCACAGCCTTCATGGCGCCCACCTTCACGCTGTCGACGCGGCTCATCTGACCGGCGCCGACGCTGACCGACTGGCCAGCCAGTGCGTAGACAATGGCATTGGATTTGACGTGCTTACAGACCTTCCAGCCGAAGATCAATGCGGATAGCTCCTCGGCATTCGGAGCACGTGACGTTACAACACGCAAAGCGGCCGGATCCAGGGGTGACTGATCCACCGTCTGGGCCAGTAATCCACCGCTAATCGACTTGATTACCAGTTCCGGTTTCTCGACCTGCGATACCTTGACCAGCCTCACATTCTTTTTCGTCGTCAGAACAGCCAAAGCATCGGAAGAGAATGCTGGGGCGGCGACGGCTTCCACGAAAAGCTGGCTGACCTCTTGTGCGGTTTCACGGTCCACCTCGCGGTTGAAGGCGAGGACGCCTCCGAATGCGGAAACGGGATCGGCTTCCAGCGCTTTGCGATAGGCATCCACCAGCCTGGACTGCTCGGCACATCCGCAGGGATTGGTGTGCTTGATGATGGCGGCGGCAGGCTGCTCGAACTCGAGGATCAACTGCCAGGCGGCATCGAGGTCCACCAGGTTGTTGTAGGAGAGCTCCTTCCCGTGAAGCTGTTGGGCCGAGGCGAGGCCGCCATGATCGAAGCAGTAGAGCGCCGCCTCCTGATGCGGGTTCTCGCCATAGCGCAGGGATGAGGTTCGCGGGGCGTTGATGCGCAGTGCCGGCGGCAGGGTTTCGACCGGCAAGGTATTCCCGTCGGCGTCGACCCGCGCCAGGCGCTGTAACACGGCAGCGTCGTAGGCCGCCGTATGAGAGAAGGCTTGTTGCGCAAGTTCCCAATGGGTTGGGTAGGTGAGGCAGACGGCGTTCGCCTCCAACTCGGCGATTATGGGCTCGTACTGGTGAGGGGAGACAATGACCGCGACATCCTGGAAGTTCTTGGCGGCAGCGCGGATCATGGTGGGCCCGCCGATGTCGATGTTCTCCACCAACTCGTCGCGCGTCACGCCGGGCTTGTTGGCGTATTTCTCAAACTCATAAAGGTTCACGACAACCATTTGGAAAGCGGGGATGCCGTGCTCTCTCAGCGCCTTCATATGTTCGACGTTGGCCCGTATGGCAAGGATTCCGGCCGCAATCCGGGGATGAATGGTCTTGACACGACCGTCAAGCATTTCCGGGAAGCCGGTGATCTCGGAGACTTCACGAACCGGGATATGGTTCGCCGCGAGCAGTTTGGCGGTGCCGCCGGTCGAAACCAACTCCACCCCCATGGTGTGCAACTTCCTGGCAAAGGCGACGATGCCAGTTTTGTCGGTAACGCTTAGCAGGGCACGCTCGATGTGTGGCATTGCCTATATTCTGTCAAAGGCGGGAAGGCGGATGTCGGGGAAGCAGGGGAGAAGCGCGTTGCGGCCAGAGAGCGCGGGCTTGTGATACGATTTCAGCCACTCTCGGAGGCTCTTCGTGAGGATTCGTACCATTAAGTTCCGATCTTCGATCTTGTTCCTGGCACTTGCAGTGTCGCTTTCCGCCAGCGCCTCGGGCCAAGTTCTGGATCTTTCTAAAGACCTGGTGTCGGTGATTATTCCGCATTCGCTCAAGGGCGCCGGCGAGGTGCCGGTAGTCCTGACCGTGGATGGATTCACGGCGAATGTCGTGTCTATTAATATCAAGTAGCGGAGTTAGCGAACAGAAAGACGAAGTGATGAATCGTCCAGCAGGCCGGTCAGCGGCGCGCGGCAGAGGCCTCTACCGCATACTGGATGGCGCACGCACTCCTGCCGAGTATCTTTCCGAACTACGGCAGGATATCCGATATGGGTTTCGCATGCTCGCGGGCTCGCCGGGCTTCACAGCGGTCGCCGTGATTTCGCTGAGCCTCGGCATCGCCGTCATCACTTGCGCTTACAGCGAGGTAAACGGGCTCATCCTGCGCGACGTTCCGGGACTTCCGAATCCGGACGAACTGGTGGCCCTTGCGACGCCGATCTCCTATCCGCAGTACAAACGCTACCGCGAGCGAAGCGACCTATTCTCCTCAACCATGGCCTACGTCGCTCCGGTGCCGTTTGGCGTCTCGCTTGACGGGCGCACGGAACGTGTCTGGGGACACCTGGTCACGCCGTCATACTTCAACACCCTGGGCGTTCATCCCGTGGTAGGCCGCTTTTTCGATCGGCAGCAGGAAGAGCAATCGACTGATGTTGTTGTCAGCTACCGGTTCTGGCAGGAGCACCTGAGCGCCGATCCTGGAGCTATTGGAAGGACGCTGCGCGTGAATGGGCAGGCACGGACCATTATTGGCGTAGGTCCGAGAGATTTTCTGGGTGCATCGCCCGGCCTTTTTGTGGCCGACCTGTGGCTGCCGGCATCCTCGAACGCAGGCGGTGTTCCGGAACTTGCGGATAACGCGCTCGAGCGTCGTGACTTGACGATGTTCCAAATGACCGCGCGTTTGAAACCCCGAGTGACTTTGGATCAAGCCGAGCAAACGCTGGACGCAGTGGCACGGCAGATGGAGCGCGACTACGGTGACTCCGGCAGAGAGCGCGGCGGACGACGCGCGTCGCTGGTGCCGGGAGGAAAAGTATTGCCCATCCGGAGGCAGGACCGGCCATTCTTCACCGAAGTCCTGCTTCTGTTAGGGAGTTTGGTGCTGTTGATCGCGTGCTCCAACGTCGCCAATATGATGCTTGCTCGCGCAGCGGATCGCCGCCGTGAGATCGCTGTTCGCTTGGCACTAGGCGCCAGCCGGGCACGGCTCGTTCGCCAGTTGCTTACCGAGAGCATGCTGTTGGCGGCCGGGGCCGGCGTGTTCGGGTTCGTTCTGACCGGGTGGCTGATGCACGTGGCTTCGCGGGGAAGAATGCCCTATCCCATGCCGATTACCTTCGATTTGAACGTCGACTGGCGCGCCCTGTTGTTTGCGCTTGGCGTGACGGGAATAACCGGGCTAGCGGCCGGTCTCGTGCCCGCCTTGCAGGCCACGCGGAGAGATCTGGCGCCGGCGCTCAAAGAAGGAACCAATGTCCAACTGAGGAAGGTGCGGGGCCTGAGCCTGCGCAACGGGCTGATGCTGTGCCAGATGGCCGGATCACTCACGCTTTTGCTGCTCACCGGATTTCTGGGGTTGGGCATCCAAACCACCATGGGCGTTCAGCAAGGTTTCGACGCCAGGAACCTATACCTGATCTCACTGGACCCTGTTCGCGATGGATATTCGGGTACTCAAGCTGCGGTGTTTTTTGATAAGGTCCTGGAGCGCGTGAAGCGTCTCCCATCGGTGACAGCGGCAACCCTGACCGACACGGTGCCAGTCTCCGTAGACGGCAATGCGGGCGCTATCTTCACCGACGCACGAGCGAACGGAGAAAACCCGCAGCACTGGGCTCGCAAACACGTTGTCGGGAAGGACTACTTCGAGACCGCCGGCATTCGTATTCTGCTTGGCCGTAGTTTTCGTAGGGAGGATGAGGCCCCCGAGGGAAACGCGGTCATCGTCAGCGAGGAGCTGGTTCGGGCCTCCTGGACCGGAGCAGAAGTGCTGGGGCGTCGCATCAAGATCGGAAGCGATGATGCTTCAGCTGGATTGGGGGTCGTGCCTGGCACTTTTGACTTTCGCCCCGGGGTCTTAGGGAAGAGGCGGCAAGTCTTCGAAGTCGTAGGGGTTGCCGGCGATGTGTCGGAAGACTTCGTTGCCAGTAAAAAACACGCGGCGATTTACTTCCCGCTCCACGCGATCGATTACGCTCAGCCCTCCTTGCGCGGCGTGACGCTGATGGTGCGCGGAAAGCCGGGCGCGGACGTGCTTGGTGCGGTCCAGCGCGAGATATCGGCCACGGACCCTAACATCACACCGTTTAGCGCGCGTAGTATGACCGAACAGATCGCACAGTTTATGTACTCGCTGCGCTCGGCGGCCTGGACCTGGAACCTGGTTGGAGCGTTCGGATTGATCCTCGCTTCGGTGGGTCTGGCCGGCGTGACAGCGTATTCGGTACGACAACGAGGACATGAGATTGGCATTCGCATGGCGCTCGGGGCGCAGGAGACTGACGTACTCGGTCTGGTCATGAAGGAGGGCACATTTATCGTGGCGGTGGGCACGGTTATCGGGATGGCCCTCACTTGGGCTGGCGTACGCCTGATGTCCGGCCTATTCTTCTCGGTTGCCAGCGTGAAGGCCTTTGACCCTGTGCTGTTAGTGGGAGCTCCATTACTACTCGGGAGCGTGGCTCTACTGGCGTGCTATGTGCCGGCGCGGAGATCGATGCAGATTGATCCAGCGGTAGCGCTGCGCGGGGAATAGGATCGTCGAAATTACCTAAGGGCGGCTGCGGCCGTTGCTCTCGACTGAGTCCAGAGTCTGGCTCATCCGCTTCACGCGTTCCGGTTCCTGATTTGCCAGGTCCTCCTTCTCACTTGGGTCTTTCTTGATATTGAAAAGTTGATCCTGGGGACTGTTGCCGAGCTCGTTGCCCGTTTCGTTTGTCTCCGGCCCAGGGTGATGGCGAATGAACTTCCAATCTCCCTCCACCAGCGACAACGAATCAGCATGCTCCACCAGATACGGCCGGCCGGTTGGCGATTGCCCAAGGAACGCGGGCATCAAATCGAAGCTGTCGGGTGCGGCGTTTACGGGTAACGCCTGGCCGGTCAGGCTTGCGAGCGAATGAAGCAGGTCTATGTGGCACATCAGCGCGTCGGAGGTCGAATCCGGCTTGACATGCTTTGGCCATCGGATCAGAAACGGCACACGCGTCCCGCCATCATAGTTGCTGTATTTGCCACCACGGTAAATGCCAGCCGGCTTGTGGCCGCCGGCTTTCTCCACTGCCTGATCCTTGTAACCATCATCGAGCACCGGGCCGTTGTCACTGGCGAACATCACAATCGTGTTGTTGGTGAGCTTTAAACGGTCCAAGGTATAGAGAACCTGACCGACGATCCAGTCAAGCTCGAGAATGGCATCCCCTCGCGGCCCCATGACGCTCTTGCCGGAAAAGCGCGCATCCGGAAGACGAGGCACATGAATATCGTGAGTGGCGAAGTAAAGGAAGAAGGGACCTGCTTGCTCGCGAGTGATGAAACCGATCGCCTTCGACGTGAACGTGGCCGCCATTTCCTCGTCAATCCAAAGCGCCTTCTTCCCACCTTTCATGTAGCCGATCCTGCTGACGCCGTTCACAATTGCCATGTCGTGCCCGTGGCTGGGGTGCATCCTCAGTAGTTCTGGATTCTCTTTGCCGGTCGGCTCGCCAGGAAATGGCTTTACGTAGCTGATGGAAATAGGATCGTTCGGATCAAGATTGACGACGCGATGATTCTCCACGTAGACACATGGAACCCGATCACCGGTCGCAGGCATGATGAACGCGTAGTCGAAGCCGATCTCGAGCGGCCCCGGCTTGATCTCACCATTCCAGTCGATGGATCCCGCGCCCAAGCCCATGTGCCACTTACCAACCACGCCGGTCCGGTAGCCGGCGGCTTTCAAAACGGAAGGCAGAGTCGTGCTTCCGGGTTCGATCAGGAGAGACGCATCGCCCGGCAGGATGCCGGTTCCCTGCCTGCGCCAGGCATATCGCCCGGTCATTAACGCATATCGCGACGGAGTACAAGTGGCCGATGCTGAGTGTGTGGCGATTCCACGCATGCCTTCTGCGGCGATACGGTCGATGTTCGGGGTTTGTATCCTCGTGGCTCCATAGGAGCTCAAGTCACCGTAGCCGACGTCGTCCGCGTAGATCAGAACGATATTCGGCTTGGTTGCCGAAGCTGCCTCAGCGCCCAACGCGAGACAGATGGCGGCAGCTTGCAGTACAAGTGCTGTTCTTGTGGTCATCGGCTTTGTAAAAGAGATCGTATCTCAAGGTGGGGATCTCTCAAGGGCGAGGGTTGTGGTGACGGGTAGATTCACCGAAAATGTCCTGAACAGCAATATCAGATAGCACAGGGTTGATAGCCAAATGGCAGGCACAATCTGACGCGACGGCGCAAAATGAATCTGTAGGGCCGGAAGTTACAGTTCCCCGGAAGTTCCCCGTAGTCGCCAAACTGGTAGGCGACGCTCACTTCTGGAGTATGATCATACCAGGAGTATGAAATGGCAGGCGTTGATCGTGTCACCGTCACTTTACCCGATGACCTCGTGAGAGAGATCGACCGGCGGGAGAAGAATCGCAGTAAGTTCATCGCGGAGGCTGTCCGCAACGAACTCGATCGCCGTCGGCGGGAAGAGCTTCGTCGGTCGCTGGGTAATCCCCACCCCGAGAGCGCTGAACTCGCCGAACAGGGACTTGAGGAGTGGACGCGCGGCCTACCCGAGGAAGATGCCGCGGCACTCGTCGACAGCAACGCTGGCAGGCCGATTCGGTGGGTTTCCGGCGAAGGCTGGGTCGAGGGGCGCGAGTGAAACTCGGCCGCGGCGCTGTTGTCGTCGTCGAACTCGATCCCACCATAGGACATGAACAGCGTGGCGTCAGACCTTACATTGTCGTGAGCGATCCAGACGTAATCGAGGACCAGCGCTTTCCACTGGTTTGCGTGATACCGGTTACGGGCACTCCAGGTGAAGGACTTTTGTATCCGGCGCTGGCGCCGGGCAAGAGCGGCCTGGCGAAGAAGTCCTTCGCCCTGATCGATCACCTGCGATCTGTTGACAAGCGCCGGGTCAGGAGTGTGTTCGGCGAGATTGCTCGTGAAGAAATTGCCGCGATCGATGAGGGGTTGGCAGTCTTCCTCGGGCTCGGCGAGCGGCTCAACGGCGCAGTTTCGCCACCGGTCCAGTGACTGCGGATGACGAAAGCTTCGGTATGATATGCGGAATCTATGCCAGTTGACCCCGCAGTTCTGACACTGCTTGAGCAAGTAATGCCGCCCGGTAGTCCACGACTGCCCGACCTGCCGCTCGACGTGGTTCGCGGTCTCATGGATCTCTTCGCACCGATGGGGGGGCCCAGGCAGAAATCGAATCGATTCGAGACAGCTCTCTTTCCGGCGTGCCCGTGCGCATCTACCGGGCGGAGAGTGCGGCGGTCCAGCCCGCCTGCGTCTACTTCCACGGGGGAGGATGGACCATGGGCAGGTTGGACCACTATGACGTGCTGTGTTCGCATATCGCAAAAGAGTCGCGTTGGACGGTGATTTCGTTGGACTACCGGCTCGCGCCAGAACAGAAGTTCCCGGTTCCGGTTTTCGATTGCCGGACAGCGCTGCTAGCGGTCGTCGCCCAGGCGGCGGAACTGCGAATTGACTCCACCCGGATCGCGGTGGCTGGCGATAGCGCGGGAGGCAACTTAGCTGCGGTAGTCGGCCTGCTAGCGCGGGACTATGGAGTTTCGTTGGCCGGCCAAATCCTCATCTATCCGGTTGTTGACTACGTCTCAAATCGGGAGTCCTACGGTTTTGACTACCTCCTGGGCCGCGAGGACATGGTCGCGTTTTGGAACTACTACCTGCATCATCCCAGCGACGCGGAATCGCCGCTGGCGGCGCCGCTCCGTGCCGGTTCGTTCGCCGGTCTAGCGAAAACCCTGATTCTCACCGCCGAGTTCGACCCGCTGCGCGACGAAGGAGAGGCGTACGGGCAGAGGCTAAAGGAAGCTGGCGTTGATACCACGACGAGCCGGTATCCGGGAATGATCCACGGATTCGTCAATCTAGGGGGCGCGATTCCCCAGGGGCGCAAGGCTATCCTCGAAATCACCCAGTGGCTCAAGGATTTGTAGCCACCATATCAGCTGGTGCTGCGCCGCGTGGCCGCGGGACCTCCCGGATAGAATCATTCTGTGCCCTACTATTGCACCTTAATCCCCGGGGACGGTATAGGTCCCGAAGTTGCCGAAGCGACGGTTCACGCGGTAGATGCCACCGGGGTGGATATCTGCTGGCGGCGAGCGGAGCTGAATGAGGCGATCATTCTGGAATCCGGGAGAACGCTGCCGCACTATCTGCTGGATTCGCTGAATGAGACACACGTGGGTCTGAAGGGCCCGGTGACGACGCCCATTGCGGAGGGCTTTCAAAGTGTCAACGTGGCGCTGCGCAAAACCCTCGACCTATTTGCGAACGTGCGTCCCGTGGCGACGCTGCCCGGCATCAAGACGCGCTTTCAGGACGTGAAAATTGACATGGTGATCTTCCGCGAGAATACGGAAGACCTCTATTCGGGCCTGGAACACGAGATCGTCAAAGATGTGGTGACCAGCCTGAAAGTGATTACGCGGACGGCGTCCATACGAATCGCCGAGTACGCGTTTCAATACGCCAGGAAAAACGGGCGAAAGCAGGTCGCGGCCATCCACAAGGCCAACATTATGAAACTGGCCGACGGCCTGTTTTTGCGCTGCTGTCGCGAGACGGCGAAGAACTATCCCGAGATTGAATACAAAGAGCTGATTGTCGACAATGCCTCGATGCAGCTGGTGATGCGGCCGGAGACGTTCGACGTGTTATTGCTGCCCAACCTTTACGGCGATATCGTTTCGGATCTTGCGGCGGGACTGGTGGGCGGACTGGGCATCGTCCCCGGGGCAAACATGGGCGAAACACATGCGGTCTTCGAGGCAGTCCATGGAAGCGCCCCCGACATCGCCGGGCAGGGGAAGGCGAACCCGACCGCGCTGATGCTCTCGGCGGTCATGATGTTAATTCATCTGGGCGAGCCAGATGCCGCGCATCGAATGAAGACGGCAATCGAGGCCGTCTACGCGGAGGGACAACACCTGACGGGCGACGTCGGCGGGAAAGCCTCCACTGGCGAGTTCACCGATGCCGTGTTGAAGCAGTTGCGCGGATAGCGCCGCAGGTCTAAAAGCCGAACGAGTTGTCCATGCTGAATTAGGTGGGGCCGGACGTGTGCGTCCGGCGCGGACGAGGGCGTCCAGCCCCACCTCTCAGAGAATCTACAGACCCTTCTTGCCAAGGAAGACGACGAGGTCGACGACGCGGCAGGAATACCCCCACTCGTTGTCGTACCAGGAAACCACCTTCGCCAGATCACCCCCGATGACCTTTGTCAATTGACCATCGATGATGGAGCTGTTGGAATTGCGCAGCATGTCGGTGGAAACGACCGGATCTTCGGTATAGGCCAGAATGCCCTTCATGGGGCCTTCGGCCGCAGCCTTCAACGCGGCGTTGATTTCGGCTGCGGTAGCCGGCTTTTTGAGCACAGCGACCAGGTCGACCACCGAGACGTCAGGGGTGGGAACGCGCATGGCGTAGCCGTCCAGTTTGCCCTTGAGTTCCGGAATGACGAGCGCGATAGCCTTTGCTGCGCCGGTCGACGTGGGGATCATGTTGAGGGCAGCGGCGCGCGCACGGCGCAGGTCTTTGTGCGGGAAGTCGAGCACATTCTGGTCGTTGGTGTAGCTGTGAATGGTGGTCATCGAGCCCTTCTCGATACCCCACTTATCGTTCAACACTTTTACGAACGGAGCCAGGCAATTGGTGGTGCACGACGCATTGGAGATGATGTTGTGCTTGGCGGGGTCATAAGCGTTGTCATTAACGCCGAGCACAATCGTGACATCCTCATTCGAGGCGGGGGCGGAAATGATGACCTTCTTCACCGAACCGTGAAGGTGCTTGGCAGCATCCTTGGCATCGGTAAACCGGCCAGTGGATTCAATTACCACCTGAGCGCCGAGCGAGGTCCAGTCGATTTCAGCCGGATCCTTGATCGCAAAGATCTTGATCTTCTTGCCCGCGACGACAATGTTGTCGCCGTCGATTTTAACTTCTTCAGAAAGCGGACCCAGGATCGAGTCATACTTCAACAAGTGGGCCAGCGTTTTTGTGTCTGTGAGATCGTTCGCCGCAACGAATTCCAACTCAGGATTGTGGAGTCCAGCGCGGACGACGTTACGTCCGATACGGCCGAAGCCGTTGATACCAACTTTGATAGGCATAGCTGCCCCTATTGTAGCCAGCGACCCTCTCCAAAATCGTGTTTTTACGTGGTCGGTGCGAGGCGGCTGCTGGTATTAATTCGGGGGAAGTGGTGGAGCGGTGGAACCGCCCACGGAGGCATAGGCCTCTCGGATTTTGACGACTTTGCCCTCGCTCAGGGTCACGAATGTGATTTTTCCGGGGGGTTCGCCGTAGACCCAGTCCTCAATCTCGTCGCCGTCCTTCATCTCCCGGGACTTATTGCGCGGCTTACCCATGGCCAGCAACAGCTGTTCGCGGTTCATGCCTTCCGCAGGCCGCTGCTCCTTGATCGCCACCCGAATGGGCTCAGGCAGTTGCTCCACGTAGTCTACGGTGGCGCTATGC
>JBAUOG010001309.1:0-8392 GCA_049579625.1 Bryobacteraceae bacterium | reverse complement strand
CCACTACACCCTCTACACCAGCGCGCTGGTGCCGCCGGCCCAGATCTGGGTCACCGCGATCGGGGACTCGACGCCATCGAAAATTGCATATGCCCCGGCACACTCTATCCACTCGGCTCCGCTTTCAGGAAATCGGCGACGCCGCGCCGCAGCGAATTGAGCAGCCGCATAGCCTTCCGCTCGCTCTAAGCGTTTCGAGAGTTCGAGATCGGAAAAGGGCATTGGTTCTGAGTCTGGTGGCGGCGGTAGGACTCGAACCTACGACCTACGGATTATGAGACCGTCGCTCTAACCACCTGAGCTACACCGGCTTGCTGGGAAGCAGTCGCCTGACAAAACACGGAGGCGCTACCTTTAGGGTACGAGGAGCGGCCCCGGCATGTCAAACGCCGCTTGGCTGGATCCCCATTAAATTAAGGCGTGGTAACGTCGCGTTGTGGAGTACGGCGGGCTCATCGAATTGATCGGGGCGGTTGTCTTCCTGGCGGCGGTTCCCTTCGTTCTGCCAGCCCGATGGCGAGGCGGCAAGTGGAATGATCGCAGTAGGCTCATTCTCTGGGCCGTTTGCCTGGTTTTGGTAGTTGTCGCATTTCTCAGCAGTTTGGCTCTTGAACCCATTAGCAACGTGGCCCGGCTTCCCTCTAACTCGATCCAAAACGATGATAGGCTGGCAGTTAGTGGCTTCCGTCGTCGAATTCAGCTCAGTTTCCAAGGCCTACCCCGTTTACGCCCGTCCTTCGGATCGCCTCAAAGAAATCTTCACATTCCAGCGGAAACGGTATCACCGTGATTTCTGGGCCCTGAGGGATGTTTCCTTCGCTGTGCAGACCGGAGAGACCTTCTGTATCCTGGGGGAAAACGGGTCGGGCAAGAGCACGCTATTGCAGCTGGTGGCGAGCATCCTCGTCCCTACCTCCGGGTCCATTTCGGTCACCGGACGAACTGCGGCCCTACTCGAGCTCGGTTCGGGGTTTAATCCCGAATTCTCGGGGCACGACAACATCTACCTGAATTCCGCAATTCTCGGCCTTTCGCGAAAGCAAATCGACCAGCGGTATGCCGCCATAACCGAATTTGCCGACATCGGCGACTTCATTCGCCAGCCGGTAAAGACCTACTCCAGCGGAATGGCCATGCGCCTGGGCTTCTCGGTCGCCATTCATTCCGATCCCCAAATCCTATTAGTTGATGAGGCGCTCGCCGTCGGTGACATTGCGTTCCGCCAGCGTTGTCTGCGCAAGGTGGACGACCTTCGGAGAACGGGGGTCACCATACTCTTCGTTTCCCATTCCATCGTAGAAGTCAAAGCGCATGGCGACCGGGCCTTGTGGCTCGACCGCGGTTCGGTTCAGGAGAGCGGGCCCGTCGACCAAGTCGTCAACAGCTATGTCGCCGCGATGGCTGCCAAAGACAAGCGCTACAGCCAATTGCATCTCGAAGAGGGTACTGAACAAATACTCCCGCTGCCGCAGCCGGCGGGGCTCGCGCTCGAACCGGTCACAACAATTCCCAACATTGACGGACGTCATGGCAATGGCCGGGCGCGTGTCCTGGGAATCGCCGTCCTCAATTCCGCCGGGGAACAATGCTCTTACCTTGAATCCAATAGCGTCGTCACGGTGCGCATTTCCGTACAGGCCGATGACCGCCTGATCCGTCCTACGGTTGGTTTCGTGATCCGCAATCACCTGGGCATGGCGTTTAGTTCAACCGACACCCGGCGCGAGGGTCTCCAGCTCGGTCCGCTGCAGCCCGGGCAGATACTGACGGCAAACTTCGAGCTTACCTTGCCCACCCTCTACCCCGGGCATTTTTCGTTTTCCCCCGCCGTGGCCGACGGCCCGCTCCAAGGCGAGGGCGTCTGCGATTGGATTGATAACGCAGTAGCGCTGCATCTGGCATCAAGTGCGCGCACGATCTATGGCTATATCTCAATACCCTGCGCCATTACACACCAGCTGGACCGAGGGGCTCCGCTGCCCGCGCAGAAGTGAGAGCGGGCGGCGAGGTCCCCGGGCCGGGTCAGTGCATAATGAAGTGACAAATCTCAGATTGATAGAAGCGCCTGTCTTCGTGCTTCGATTTCGCGAATCATGCACGGGGAAGGGCCGATTTGCCCCGCGAGTTCTCTTGTACATTCGATCGCCTGGATTTACCCAATGACTCGGCTCTTACGCGCGGTGCACCAAGTCCTGCTCTTCCTACTGAGCCCGTTTATTCTGCTTCTGACGGCCGTTGCGCTGGGCCTTGCGGACCTCCTCTTTTTGATCTTTGGAAAGAAAGATCTGCCGGCGGACCAGTTAAGCCGTAATGAAGCCGCCAGTCTTGTGATCCCGAATTGGAATGGCCGCGATTTACTGGAGAAGTACCTGCCGAGTGTGGTTCTGGCGATGTCGGGTCATCCCGATAACGAAATCATCGTGGTCGATAACGCTTCCGAGGACGGAAGCGTGGCTTACCTCGCCGGAGACTTCCCGATGGTGCGCGTCATTGCGCTGCCGGAGAATCGTGGCTTCGGCGGCGGCTCGAACGCTGGTTTCCAGGCCGCGAAAAACGACGTTGTGGTGCTCCTCAACAGCGACATGCGCGTGGAGCCGGGTTTCCTTCAGCCCTTGCTGAGCCACTTCAGCGATCCTCACGTCTTCTCAGTCTCCTGCCAGATCTTCTTTTCGGATCCGAGCAAGCGCCGCGAGGAAACCGGTCTCACACAGGCTTGGTGGGAAGATGGGCGGCTCAAGGTGAGGCACAGGCTGGACGACGCCGTCACTTCCGTCTATCCGTGCTTTTATGCAGGTGGCGGGTCCAGCGCATTCGATCGCCGCAAATTCCTGGAACTCGGCGGATTCGACCATCTTTACAGGCCTTTCTACTATGAAGACACCGATCTGGGCTTCATGGCATGGAAGCGCGGATGGAAGGTTCTCTACGAACCGGCAAGCATCGTGTTCCATGAACATCGTGGAACCATCGGCAAGAAATTCAGTCGTGAATTCATTCAGGATAGTGTGAAGAAGAATGCCGTTCTACTAGCCTGGAAGAACGTCTACGACTGGCGCATGTTGACCGCTCAGCTTGCGGCATGCTTTTCGAGTTCCACCGGCACAATGCTGTTTGGGGAAGAGCCGTACCGGTACAGCTTTGCCGGTCTCGGCCGCGCTTTCCTGCAGCTTCCCGAGGTTCTCGCTGCACGGTGGCGTGCCCACGCCAAAGCCGCTGTGAGCAATGTGGAAGCCCTCCGAAGACCCTTGGGGGGGTACTACCGCGACCGCTTTCAAATTCAATTCGAAGTGATCCCCGAGAGACTGAGCGTGCTGTTTGTTGCTCCATATCCGATTGAGCCGCCCATCCATGGCGGTGCGGTTTTCATGAAACAGACGTTGGAGGAACTCGCTTCCCTTGCTGACGTCCACCTCGCAGGCTTTGTCGAAAGCTCATTGCAACTCGATGCCCAAGCGACTCTGGCGCCGCTTTGTGCGTCGATGAACTTCCTCGTGAGGCAGCCGCTGCTGCGTAGGAATCCCGCTACTCTCCTACCTCATGCGGTCCGCGAGTTCGACGACGCCGACCTGCATTGGACACTGCATCGTATTCTGTACACTCATCGGGTGGATGTCGTGCAGCTCGAATACACGATGCTCGCGCAATACGCCGGAGAGTACTTGCACATACCCTGCATGCTCTTTGAGCATGATGTGTTCTTTCAATCGCTAGCTCGTGGGATTCGAGGCGAAACACGCCCCGGAAACCGATTCGAATACTTCCTGGAGTACCTGCGCGCGCTGCATTATGAAACAAGGTTGCTCCCACGTATGAACCGGGTGCAGATGTGCAGCGAGGAAAACGCCGATTACCTGAAGCGTTTTGCCCCAAGACTAACTCCGATCATGGATTCAGACCTCCGTGCGGGCATCAGAACCGCCGACTATCAGTTCGCGCTCGAAGAGCGCATCCCGAATACGATGCTGTTTGTGGGCAGCTTCCGTCACCCGCCGAATCGGGAAGCACTCACATGGTTTGTCGAGCGAGTGTTGCCACGAGTGGTCGCAGAATCACCGGACGCTACATTGGTGATCGTCGGCTCGGACCTGCCGCCATCGCTATCGTTTTTGGGCGCGAATCCGAATATTAGGCTGACCGGCTTCGTGGCCGACATTCGCCGACCATTGCGCGATTACGCGGTGTTCGTGTGCCCAATTCTCTCGGGCTCGGGTATGCGCGTGAAGTTGCTGGAGGCGTTTGCGGCGGGAATCCCAGTGATCTCGACAACAGTTGGTGCGGAAGGACTGGCGAAGCAGCCGGGACTTCTTTGTGAACTGGGCGACACGCCGGAGGAGTTCACGACCGCCATCTTGAAGCTGTTCACCGACAGGGACTACGCGCGCCAATTGGCCGTTCGGGCGCGCCAAGAGGTAGACTCCACGCGCGACATCCGGAAAATGACGGCCAAGCTCGAGCGTGTCTACCGGTCGGAAGTTGTTCGCCTGCGAAACACCGGCGGAGTTCTTAATTCTGCTTCACCTTTGGTAGTTGAAGAGCATGTTTCAGGTCCTTAACGACGTACACCGCAATGTGGGTTAAGTTGGCGGGTTGCGCGCTGTCAAGCTGTTCAAACGTTGACCAGAGGACAACGCGGCTTGTTTTATCCACTAGAAACACGTTGCCCCGACCGGACGAAAACGACCCTCTTGGAGGCGGGCTGCTTTCGGTCCCGATGGCATCTGTAGCGGTAGATTTCGCCTTCTTCACCTTAGTCTTGATCTCGGGCTGTCCCTCGGCAGGGTCCGTGGACTTCGCAGCGTCTGATGTGCCCTTAGGTGCCGTGGGCGCGGCTTCCGCCGCAGGCGGGGGTGGGGGCTTCGGCGGAGGATTGATCTCATCCAGTCTTGCTTCAAAGGACTCGCCGAGGTGATCGGTTAAAATTCCATCCGCCTTTTTTGGGTCAGTGACCACGCGGAGCAAGCCGCTCTGCGACAGTTGGTTTGCCAGGTACTGGTCGAAGCCGAGTCGCATTGGCATGATGTACACGGTCTTGATGTGTAGCAGCTCGGGCGATGGCGGGACAGTGGCGGCGACGGCCAGCACGCCAGCCGTCAAGAACATCAGAATGCGTCGCATAGTTGAAGCGTAAGACTCGTTCTCCACAAAGGGCGGGGGTCTACTGCGGTCGCCAGGGACTATCGGCCGACCAAGCGGAAGTACAGCCGCCAATACAGGTCGAACCCGAGCAGCTCCTGAAGAGCTTTAATCTCGCCCTCGCTTTCATCTAAAACCCGGTAGGCCTCAGGACCTCCGGTCTTGCCGGCCATGAAGGCCCGGGCAGCGGGACCTAGGGCCGCGATTTTGCCGGCCAGCGAAGCGAAGAAGTGACCGTGCTTCGCTCCCGCTAACAACGCCAACAGCTGCCCGATGACGATGGGCCAAGCCGCTCGTCGAGCCGAACCTGCATCATAATGCTTGGCAAGAAGAACTAGCTGGTTGCGCGCGGACCAGAAGTAAACGCGGGCGCTCCGCTTGCCCAGTGTCGCACTGCCGACGTGGTACACAACCGCGGAAGGAACGTACCTTCCCCAAAAACCAGCCTTCGCGCATCGAAGGCCAAAGTCGACATCCTCATAGTAACTACGATAAGTGACGTCAAGCAGACCCAGAAAGTCGAATACTCGACGATGAAATAAGGACGCCGTCATGGGCGCCCACCTGATGCGGCGCGCTTGCGACCACACGGGAGCGTCGGGACGGCCATAACCGCAGCGCCACGCGTAGCCACCGCGGGAGACGAGATCGAAACTCCCCTCCAGCGTGCCCGGTGCGTCCGCCATCAGAATCTTTCCGGTTGCAAAATCGCATCCGTTCAGGGTGGCCTCCTCGACGAGCCGCTCAATGTAATCGGATTGCAATGTGACGTCGTTATTCAGGATGAGCAGCCACTCCCCGGTGGCCACCTGTATCCCAAGGTTGACAGCTTCGGCGAATCCCCGATTCTCCTCCAACTGGAGCACCTTGGCGTCGAAAGCCGTCGCGACGGCGGCAGAGCCGTCTGAGCTGCCGTTGTCGACGACAATCACTTCGCGATAGGGATAGGTTTGTTCTCCCACGCTCTTGAGGACGGATTCGAGCAGATCAACCCGGTTCCACGAGGGAATAATGATAGAAACCAATAACATGTAGTTTGGCGGGCGGTCGCCAACCGCCTTCGGGATGCCATGGCGCGCCAAGTCAAAAGAGGAGTCTGGCATTATAGTAACGTGCCTGTTGGACTTGGCAGGCTGCATGCTTCTCTGTAATGGGTTGCGACCCTCGTCTGGCCCGCGCCTTCCTGAGTCGGACGGCTCTTTCGTCAACTGCTTGTCCACCTGGATCAAATCCGTTTTGATTTTTTGAAGTCGCTCTCGGAGGGAGTGCGTGATCAATAAAAGAGAAATCTTTTTCCGGAACGTGCGTCTCCTTTTTGCCGAGGTCACATGCGCGGGCTAGGTTCCGTTTCCATTACGATCGTCACTTACAACAGCGGGCGCTTCATCCGTCGCTGTCTGGAGTCCGTGCTGGAGCAGCGCTATCCGAAAACCAATGTCATCGTTGTCGACAACGCTTCCACCGATGGCACGGCGGATATTCTCGACGGGTTTTCGGACCGTGTGACCATTGTCTTCAACGAGACGAACGTCGGGTTCGCGGCTGCCCAGAATCAAGCCATCGCGATGTCTCGAACTGATTGGGTATTGGCGCTGAACCCCGACGTTTTGCTGATGCCGGGCTTCATCGACATGTTGGTCGCGGCCGGGGAATCGGACCCGAAAGTCGGCACGGTTTGCGGCAAACTGCTTAGCATGTCTGCCGATTTTCAACTGCCGCTCAAACCCTCTTTTGACTCAACTGGCGTTTATTTCACGCCCACTTTGCGGCATTTCGATCGCGGCTCCGGCCAGAAAGACGATGGCCAGTATGAGCGTTGCGAATATGTGTTTGGCGCTACCGGGGCGGCCGCACTCTATCGTCGAGAGATGATTGAGCACATCTCAATTGGCGGAGAATTCTACGACCACGATTTCTTCGTGTACCGCGAGGACGCCGATGTCGCTTGGCGCGCCCAGTTATTTGGCTGGACCTGCCTCTACGTCCCATTTGCGCAGGGCTATCACGTGCGCACAGTGAAGCCGGCAAACCGCCGGAACCTGCCTCCTTTCATCAATATGCACTCTGTGAAGAACCGCTTCCTGTTGCGCATCAAGAATGTAACTGGAGCCCTCTATCTTCGCCATCTTTTCACGATTTCGTGCCGGGATCTCATAGTAATAATGGGTTGCCTCACCCATGAGTTTCATTCACTGCGGGCGTTCCCCGCCATCATTCGGATGTGGCGGCGGCAGTTTGCCAAACGCCGTCAAATCATGTCGGGGCGCCGTGTCAGCGACGAATACATGGAGCAATGGTTTTCATTCCGTCCGGTCAGCTACCCTGCGGATTTCATATCAGAAAAGCTGCTGCAGGGCCACGGCGCATTGACGCACTAACCTCTACTCATTCAGGCACGCTGATTCCGCTCTGCTAATCCCGCGAAAGACGCGTCCGCAAACATCCGACCCCGCACAATAGAGACATGCGTATTGCGCTGCTGGGCACGCGAGGTATCCCGGCAAGTTATGGTGGGTTCGAAACGTTTGCGGAAGAACTCTCGACCAGACTGGTAGAACGGGGTCATTTCGTCACTGTGTACTGCCGGGCCCGTCACCAGAGTTCTTTCTATCGCGGCGTCGAGCTTCGGTATTTGCCTACGATTCGCCACAAGTACCTCGACACCCTCGCGCATACATGCCTGTCGTCGTTAGAGTTGCTTCGGCACCGTTACGATGCGGTGCTCTACTGCAATGCCGCCAACGCTGTGTTTACGCTATGGCCGCGACTACTGGGAATGCCGACGGCCTTGAATGTGGATGGCCTGGAGCGGAATCGGAAGAAATGGAATTCCTTTGCCAAATCGTGGTATCTCCTGTCCGAGTGGCTGTCCACGTGGTGCCCAAGTACTGTTATCACCGATGCCGAGCACATCGAGGAGTATTACCGGAGGCGCTACGGCAAGGGGTCCACCTTCATTCCCTACGGCGCCGACACTGCTAAAGTGCCGGAGACGAACCATGTCGATGAACTCGGCCTGGCGCCGGGCCAATATGTCCTCTACGTCAGCCGCCTTGAGCCGGAGAACAACGCACTGCTGGTTCGCGAAGCCTTCGAACGAGTGGAAACGGATATGAAGTTGGCGATTGTCGGTGACGCGCCCTACGCGAGTGATTACATCCGCCAGGTGAAAAACACCTCCGATCCGCGGATTGTCATCCCTGGCGCCATCTATGGCGAGGGCTACAAGCAGTTGCAATCCCATTGCTTTGCCTATGTT
>JBAUOG010001308.1:0-16147 GCA_049579625.1 Bryobacteraceae bacterium | reverse complement strand
ATGCAGAAGGGTGTGGAGAGCTGGCAGAAAGCGTTTGAAGCGGCGGGCTTTAAGAACGCCATCATCGCGAAGCTCGCGCCTACCCCGGAGCAGGATCCGAACTTCAGTCCGGAAGACGTTCGTTATTCAGTGATCCGTTGGCTGCCCTCGACCATCGAGAACGCAATGGGGCCACACATTGCCGACCCCCGCACCGGCGAGATCCTCAATGCGGACATTCAGTTTTACCACAACGTGATGAACCTCCAGCGCGATTGGTATTTCCTTCAGGTTGGGCCGCTCGATCCTCGCGCCGCCAAGCTCCCGCTGCCCGACGACCTCATGGGCCGCCTGATCGAATTCGTCTGCGCCCATGAGGTGGGGCACACTCTAGGCTTCCAGCACAACATGAAAGCCAGCTCTATGTACCCCCAGGAGAAGATCCGCGATAAAGAATGGCTAAAAACCATGGGACACACGCCGTCCATCATGGATTACTCGCGCTTCAACTACGTTGCGCAACCCGAAGACAATGTCGCCGTCGCTGATCTGGTTCCTGGCGTCGGCCCATATGATGTTTGGGCAACACGCTGGGGCTACAAACCTATTGATGGGATCAAGACGGCGGATGATGAGAAACCCACCCTTGACCAATGGGCCCGCGAACAGGACAAGACCCCTTGGTTCCGTTTCTCGACGCCCACGTCGGCGGGTTCCGATCCGGGCGAACTGACCGAAGCCGTGGGGGATGCGGATGCCATCAAGTCCACTGCCTTGGGCGTGAAGAATCTCCAGCGTGTAGCGTCCATGATGCTCACAGCCACCACGACGGAAAAGGGCGAACCCTACGAAGATCTCTCGGAACTGTACGGCCGCATGCTAGGCCAGTGGGTGCTCGAGATGAACCACGTTGCAGCGATCGTCGGAGGTTTCAATTCGCAACAGAAGAACATCGGCCAAAGCGGCGTGATCTTCACACCGGTTCCCAAACCACGTCAGGCCGCGGCGGTCGCGTTCTTAAACGAGTACGCGTTTGCGACGCCGAAGTGGGCAATCGACAAAGAGATTTTGCGCCGCATTGAACCAGCCGGCGCCATTAGCCGTGTGGGGAATGCCCAACGCGCGGTGCTCAACAACTTGCTCAGCAGCCCCAGGTTCGCGCGATTAGTCGAACAAGAGGCCCTGGATGGTGCGGCCGCGTACACGCCAGCCGACTTCATGGCTGCGGTTCGCCGTGGTGTCTGGCGGGAACTCGAAGCTCCGCAAACGGACGTCGATGCTTATCGCCGGCTACTGCAGCGCAACTACCTCGATCTGGCGAACGCCAAGATCAACGGGGGTGGCGGACCCGTTCTCCCTGCAAACTTTCCTGCCGGCTTTGCATTGATGTTCGCTTCAAGCGGCGACGAGAGGCCCTTCTACCGGGCCGAACTCCGGTCGCTCAATGCGTCGATCACTGCGGCGCTCTCCAAGACGATGGATCGGACGTCGCGCGCTCATCTCGAAGCGGCGCGCGATCAGATCGCCCGGATTCTGGATCCCAAGTTCGCCGCTCCCTCTGGCGGCGCACTCCCGGGCCTGCTCATTTTTGGCACCCGTTGGAATGCCCTACCGCCACCGGATTCCAGCAATCCGAATTCGCTCGAAAACTGCTGGCCTGATTACGCGATTCAGCCGTAGTCCAATCAGCCGCGTCAGGCCGATCCCTCCCAGTGCGAGGCCCAGCAGCGCGAAAGTTGCCGGCTCTGGAGCAGTGCCCACCTTAACCTGGTTCAACAGTGCGTAGCAATCTGTCGTGGCGCTGATGCTGTAGAACTGATAGGCCGTCGAAAGACCGGTGATCTGGACCGAAGTGGAAGTGTGTGGGTCGTCAAAGACCCCTAATTGCGTGCCAAGCGTTCCAGCGGCATGGCTGCCCCAGACCATAACTCCATCCGTCACGCCCTTCATGTCGAGCTCAAGAGAGGTAATCGCTGAGGAGAAACTGATCTGGATGAAGGTCCCTTGGGCGATTTCGTATGCGTTCCAATGCAGGCTGTCGACGTTAGCTCCGCCGTAGCCACTGAGACCCAGACCCACCAGGTTCTGATATCCATTGCTCCACTGGCTTCCGCTATTGCCAAATAAGGCAGTTTGCGTATTACCAGAGCTAAGGAGCGTTTTGTATCCGGTCGCCGTTAGCGTTACCCCGCCCACCGTGTAGGTCTGGGTGTTGCCTAGAATGCCCGCCGGGTTTGCGAAGGTGAAATTCGTAGTGGTTGCCTGAGCCGGTGTTGCCGCGACACCGCCAACGCAAAGCAGGCAAAGTATCGATAACACGGTTTTCGTCAAAGTCGAGAATGTCACTATTCCTCCTGTTGTCTGCATGTCGATCGGTGGCGAGTGGTCGCCGCCCGCCCTTCGACGCGAGCCGTCCTATCTCGGCCTGCTTCGCTGGCTGCGCCAGAGACTTATCACCTACGAGAGGATAGGTAATAAATGGCCCCCGCGTCGCTAACTTATGACTTACATACTGTTAGACAATTCGATTGTCAGCGGGTAGGACGAGCCCGTCAATATAGGACAGTAAGGGGAAGTTGCCGTGCTAAGAGCGCGGCGAGGCTGCGCTCATGCATCAAATTGGTGGTGGAGTACTAAACCTGTGCGGGTTAGAAACGGTCTGTTCTCCGTGCCTGATGCTACTTCGAGGAGGCATTCGGCCTCCGTTGGTACCTGGTACCGTCAGCCATCATTCAGGCGCCGGTGGCAAACGCTATCAAAAGCCGTACGCGAGAGGGGCGACCAGCAGGACCACCGATTCCGACCAGGACGGTGAGTGGGAGCCCAACTCTGGCGAAATCTGCAAACGTGTAGCCGCCGTCTTTCTGGACCATAAGGTTGGTCTGAAAGCCGGCTGGATTCACGAATGCGCACGAAGCGGCGACCATCAGAACCATGACAAACGGTTTAAAGCTCACGTTGAGCATCTCGGACATCGACAACGCGACGGGAAACAGCTGTGGCGACGTTGGTGATTACGTTCGTCATGACGATGGTCCCGACGAAGATCAACCCGGCTTCAGCCGGTGGCCTGGCTGAGATCTGTGCTGGAGGCTTCACACACACTTGTCAGCAGTGGTTTCGGGAGCCTCTCGTGCTCAAAAAAAAGGAGGAGTGAGGAAGGGCACTCCCCTGAGTAGGCTTTCAAGAGTTAAGCCCGAAAATCAGAACATGAGCTTCAGCGCGAATTGGAACAACCGCGGTTGGCCCGACTGCAGGATCTGGCCGAAGGCGGGCGACTGCAAATCATTCACCGGCAAGCCGAGGTTGGGGTGGTTGAACAGATTGAAGCACTCTGCGCGGAACTGTAGCCGCATTGCTTCGCTGAGACTAAAGTTCTTGAACAGCGAAAGGTCCACGGATTCGATGCCGGGGCCGCGGACGAGATTACGCCCTTCATTACCGAACTGTCCAGCCTGGGTCTCTGGATTCAATTGCTGAAAGGCCGAACGGCTCACCCACTGGCTGGGCGTGTGCGGCCCGGCATTCGGATCGCTGATGGCATCCGGGCGGCTCGAAAAGAAGCCAGTAATCTCTGGCGCGGTGCCCTGCAACGCGACATTCGCGCTGTCGTAAACCGTGAATGGCGTTCCGGAAGCCAGGTTAACGATGGTGTTGAACTGCCAGCCGTTAACGAAGATACCGGCGGCACGCGACGCCCCTTTCCAGCTAGGCAATACATACGTTCCACTGAACACGAAGCGGTTGGTCGCGTCAAATAAGGAAGGACCATACTCGGACTTCAGGTTGAAGGGGTTCTGGGCCAGGTCTGTTTCACCTGCCACAGTTGTCGGCGCCGAACCGGAGACATTCAGGCTGGAAATGTCGTCAAGGCTTTTTGACCACCAGTAGGAGGCGAGGAAACTGAAATTCTTCGTGAACTGCTTTTGGAGCGACACCTGGAGTGCGTTGTAGCTGGAAACGGCCTCGTCCGCGATTAGACCAACGGATGCAAATGTACACGGGCCTCCGTCAGATGGGCACCCGGCGTAAGGCCGCCGTTGATCCGCATTCTGGGCGGTTGCACCCGGTCCATAGATGGCGGGGTTCGCCTCGATGAAACGCGGAATGTGCGTGCCCTTGGCGCCGACATACCGTATGTCGAGAACATAGTTCCCTTTTAAGGCCTGTTGAACGGAGAAATACCAGTTCTGCACGTAAGGTGGCAACATGCCCGATTGAATCGTCAGAATCGTAGCGGGCTTCACAAACTGCTGGTTGTCGAAGGGAGGCGTCTGCCCGTTGTAGGGATTGGCGAAGTTGAGTCCGGGGCCGGGGAGCTGGTAGGCCTCGGTCCACGGCAACGCGCTGACCGGAGCCTGCAGGGGACCGCCGACGCCGTTGGTGAAGCCGTCGTAAAAGATGCCATATCCGGCACGAACCACGGTCTTACCCGTGCCGAGAGGATCCAACGCCAAGCCGACGCGCGGCATCAGTTCCTTCCAATCGATGGCGGCGATGCCATTCGGTATACCCGGGTCTCCGGGAAACAAAAGGCCTTCCGGCGCGGTTGGCATGACTGTGGATTGCCGGCCGGGCGCCCAGGCGTTCATCCGGTTGCGAATGTCGGTGTATGGCGTATTCACTTCCCAGCGCAGACCGTAGTTGAGGGTGAGGTGCGGCGTCACGCGCCACTCGTCTTGTGCGTAGATCGATCCGATCCATTTGCGCAGGCCGCGGTTGAAGTCGCCGCCGCCCTGGAAGAAGACGACCGGCTGGCCGACGAGGAAGCTGGCAAAGGAATCGCTAACGGGAAAGGGAGCGAAGACAAAAAAGCCGTTGGTGGCGATGCCGAGAAGCAAGTTGATCTGCTGGCGATCGAGGCCGCCGCCAAACTTCAGACTGTGGGCACCGCGAGTGGTGGAAAGTGAGTAGGAACCCAGGTAGTCGTTCTGATAGGTGTTCTGCGGGCCGGTGATGGGATTGCCAACGTTGGTGTAGCCGCTGATGATCATGTATGGCGTTCCGGCGTTGGCGGTGAGTGTCGGTTGGTACTCGAACCCGAGCGAACTGCCCGGAGTATGGTTAGTTGCTTGCCCGTTAATGAAGACGTTCCGGAAGAAAGAGAGCTGCACCGTCTGAACCGTCGTGGGCGAAAACGTATGCACTTCGGAAACGGTGGCTGAATAGGTGGTGATGCTGTTGGTGACCGGGAAACCAGGAACTCCAGATCCGGCGATAGGCAAAGGATCCAGGGTGTTCAGTGACGATCCCGCATAGCGCCCGAACAGCCGGTCGCCATTGTTGAAGTAGTGATCGTAACGCGCTCCACCCTGGTTGTAGCTTTGGTTCAGGTTTTGTGTCGAGGAGAACACGTTGGTTCCGATATTGGGCAGTGGAAGTAGCTTCTCAGCGTTCAAGGCAATTGGATTGAGCAGGAAGGAAGGAATTGTATTATTCGGGAACTGCTGCCCGGTAAACTCATTGATGAGCGGCACCTGCTGACCGGTGTTCGGGTCGACTAATCCGGAGAAGTCGCCGGTGCGCTGGGCCGCGGTTGGCACAATCGCGGCTTGCGTTTCGCCCTGCACGTTTCGGTAGCCTTCATAGTAGGCAAAGAAGAAGTCTTTGTTCTTCCGGATCGGTCCACCAATGGTGGCACCGAACTGGTTTTGATGAAGCGGCTCAGTCGTGGCGGCAAAGAAGTTGCGCGCATCGAACGCATCATTCCGGATGAATTCGTAAAGATCGCCGTGAAAACTATTGCTGCCGGACTTGGTCACCACGGTGGTTGTTGCTCCCGCGGTTTGGCCATACTCGGCGGGAGCATTTAGCGTAAGAACGCGGAACTCGCTGATTGCGTCGACCGGGGTGCGAATGGCGAAAGCGCCATTGACGTTATCGACATTGGTCATGCCATCGAGCAGATAATTATTCGATTCGGGCGCTTGTCCGTTCACGCCGTACGCCTGTTGGCTGCGCACGATGCCGCCGGCCTCGAGGAGGCCTGAAGTCATGGGGGCAACACCTGGTTGTAATAAGCCCAACTGCGTAAAGTTGCGGCCATTTAACGGCAGGTCGGTCGCCTCGCGAGACGACACTACATTGCCGACAGCCGTGCCCATGTCCAGTGCCGCAGTCCCAACTACGCTCACTTCGCTGCGAGCGCTGGCAATTGTCAAATTGATAGGAATGCGAACGTCGCGATCGACGTCGATACGAATAGAATCGATCGAAAAGACAGCGAAACCCTTCGCTGTTACGGTGAGCGAGTACTCGCCAACCGGAATACTCGAGAAGTGAAATAAGCCATCGTGGGCCGAGTGTTCCGTCAACGTAAGCCCGGTCTGGAGATTCTTAACCGTGACTTCGGCCCCTGACACCGTCGCCGATGCCGGGTCTTTGATTGATCCTTCCAACACGCCAACAGTATCTTGAGCGAAGGTTGTTATACGTAGAATTACAAAGAGGATTAAAACATTTCTCATAACTTCTGAAAGACCCTGTTCGTGCAGAGTACGAGGACGGAGAGAAACGATCAATAGTCAAAAGAAACTAGCGACTAACCTTTCGCAAAACTAATGCAAAGGTGTTATTGAAACAGGCGGCTGCAAAGTTTACTCTCGGGAGACTTAGAAGGCCATGCAAAGCCGAGACGAATCTAGATTCATCCCGGCTTTTCCACGTCGTTTCGTAATCACTTTTCGAGGCACGCGCTAGCCTCGGAGCAAAGATGGCATCCTGCAGCACGCTGTTAAACCATTGCTAACCGGCTCACTTCGCTTCGCAATCGTTTTCGGTGTGGGGCAGGACGGGCCCAGGCAGCCACTTAATAGGCGGTGTCGGAAACTCGGTCACCTAGCTGGCGATCGCCGCGCTCTTCGCCGTGTCCTCTTGGGGCAGCAGCGCGGATTCGTTGAAGCTGTATCCAAACCCGCGGACCGAGCGAATCAAGAGCGGGTTCGTCGGGTCCGTCTCAATTTTCTGCCGCAGGCGCAGGATGTACACGTCTACTGTCCGGTCAGTGACCGCGCGGTCATGACCCCACACGGCATCCAGCAACTGCTCCCGGCTAAACACTACACCCGGCCTCGACATCAGAAACTCCAGCAGCCTGAATTCGGTGGCTGTCAACGAGAGTGGTTGGCTGTCAAGGCGCACCCGACAGCTGCTGCGGTCCAGTTCGAGTGCGCCGGCTTTGAGAAGCTTCGACGCGCTGGTCTGGCCGCGAAACTGGATCTTAATACGGGCGATGAGTTCGCGGACGAAGAACGGCTTGACAATGTAGTCGTTCGCTCCCAGTTCCAGGCCAACAATGCGGTCCGTTTCGGAGGCCCGGGCGGTCAGGAAGATCACGGGAATGTGCGCCAGTTCCGGATGGGAGCGGATCCCCTTGCAAATATCCAGCCCATCCGAGTCGGGGAGCATGATATCGAGCAGAATCAGGTCCGGCCGCTCCCGCCGGCACAACTCAATGGCTCCCTTACCGGTCTGCGATCCGACCATCGTGAAGCCTTCCTTCTCCAGGTTGTACTTTAGCAGTGCATACAGATCGGCGTCGTCTTCTATCAAAACAATCTTTTTCATAGCGTCTATAACCGTTGTAACAGATGTCCAATGACACCTTACCGTCCACATCGTAACGGTTTGATTACAAAACGGTTAACAGGAGCTAAATTCCCATTTTTTTCGAGGTTAAGTAGGGCTGATGGAGGCCCAAAGAACGGGAGAGGATGCCTTAACGGACGGTCCCGATGTGCTCGAGCGGCCAGAACACGAATACAGCCTTGCCGTAGATGTAGCTGCGGGGGACGAGTCCCCAGTTGCGGCTGTCGTTTGAAGAGATCCGGTGGTCTCCCATCACGAAGAACTCGTCAGAACCGATGCGCACCGGTGGCCGGGTATCGAAGTCCCGGTACTCCGCCGGCACGTAGCTTTCGTTCAGCCGCTTGCCATTCACGTACACGACGCCGTCCGAAAGCAACACTGTGTCGCCGGGAACACCGATTACCCGTTTGATGTACGACTTGGTCGGATCCTTCGGGAACCAGAACACCACCGTGTCGCCTCGCTCGATATCCCCGATTCCGAACTTATACGTGAACTGATTGATGAACAGCCGTTCCTGGTCGAAGAGGCTTGGCATCATGCTGGTCCCTTCCACCTTCACAGGCCGGTAGAGAAACAGAATCACCAGAACGGCGATCAGGGCGGAAAGCATCAGGTCGCGGAACCACGCCACGGTCGTCAGGAGTGCAGACCTCGTTCGTGAGGGAGTTGGCGCGACTTCTGGGGCGCTGTTCTGATCTGACGGTTCGTTCATTCCTGGTTGTCACTGCCGCGAGACTTGACCACCGGGGCCGGATGTCCGTGAACGGCAACGTCCATTCCAGCTTACCGGAGTTTGGGCCTAAATGGTTTAGTTCTAATCCAGACTGTTGGAACAGTCCGCTAGCTGTGTGATTAGACGAACGACGGCGTGCTTTGGTTGCCAAGCTGGATCGAACGGCTGGGCATTCTCCAGCCGCTGTCGGGAGGTCGTTGATGAGCCTATCTGCTGGAGCGCAACTCGTGCTCCGCGCGAATCCAGTCGTCGTGAGGATTGCCGCCCTGATGCCCACGGGCCTGCCAATATGAATAGGCCAACTTGGCGACGTCGTGATGGGTGAAGCGGTGAGGTGCAGTAGTGTTTGCAACAGCTTTCACTTTTTCGACCACAGCGGGCGTCGCTGGCGGTACTTCCCGGTCGGTCTCGGCGACTACCGTGGCGGGCTTGGCAGCACGATGTAAGGAGGTCGAGCGAGTCGGGCGTTCGGAAGACGTTACCCGCGATTGAGGGGTGAGCGACGTCGGCTTGGCAATCGATGCTTCCTTCGCGGGAGCTGGAGCGGTTGCGAGCGGCTTGACCGCGCGCTTCGAAGTGTTAGGAGTTTCCGCAGCGTCGATCACCTCGGGTGAGGCATTGGATTCGATTGAACTCTTCTTGGTCTTTTTAGTGGGTTTACCAGACTGCATAATCTGTATTCTACCGTGGCCAAAAACAATCGGCCCAAACTTTGTTTTATTCGCCCCATCAAAAAGAAACGTGACACAAACCGCTAGTCATCGAAAATGAACAATCTTCTTGGTGTGGATAGCGCTACGAATGTGACGAGCGCATTCAGATGTGCCTCGCGCAAATTGCCGCTAACTCATTCAAACATCAGGCGCTGACACGGTGCGATGGGCGCCGGGAAACAGCCGATCGTTTGACGGGCGCACGAAATGTCGTCGTGGCTATCGCCAATTCAGTCAGGTTTCTGCCGGCGAAATGCCGGACCTGTGGAAAAGAGTTTGGGTAACTTGCGGCGAATTGTTTCAGTCCGGTGCGTCCCGCAATTTGAAAGAAAAAGCAATGGGAAGAGTGGCGTAAATGGCCGGTAATTACTCGAGGCCCGGATGCCTGAGATCGCAACCGCGAAAACCCGTGTGACGCCGGCTTTGCATCTGTGATGATGGTGGCGAGGTGAATGTGACGCGTGGGTCTATAGCGTGGCTGTTATTATTCTGCCTTCTCCTTGTGCTCAGTCCATCCTTCGCGGCAGCGCAGGGTTTCCGAGGCTCCTTGATCGGGACCGTCACCGACGTCAGCGGTGGCCGAATTCAGGCCGCTGACCTTGTTCTGCGGAGTGATGCTTCCGGCATCGAGCGTCATGCTGTCTCGACGAACCGGGGTGAATTCCGCTTCGACGATCTGTCGCCGGCTCCGTACGTGCTCGTCGTTAAGGCTCCTGGATTTGCGGATGCCCAATCGACCGTTACTGTGGTGGTCGCATCGGTCAAGGACATCATAGTCACCATGCATCCCGCTTCGGTACAGCAATCGGTAAGCGTACACGCCGAGGCTTCTTCTGTCACCACGCAGCCCATCGATGTCTCTACAGCCGTACATGGTGGCGAAGTGACGGCAAAGGATCTTCAAACGTTCCCATTGGCGGCTCGCAGTTTCGCGAACATCGCGTATCTGGTGCCCGGCACTGAGCCCGTTGAGCCGTCCGATCCGACCAAGGCGCGCATCACAGCCGTTTCTTTCGGTGGAAGCTCGGGTCTCAATGACGTGCTCTCCGTCGACGGGGGCGACAACTCCGACGATTACATCGGTGGGTTCCTCCAGAACTTTTCGCCGGACGTGATCCAGGGATTTGCCGTTCGCACCGCACAGGAGGATGCCGACACGGGCAGGACCGTGGGCGGGTCGGTAGTGATCACCACCAAACGTGGCACGAATGAGTGGCACGGCGACGAGGCATTCTACGAACGCGCCGCCGCTCTCAACGCGCGCTTCCCGATTGAGAATCCAGCCCCGCTTCCCAAACAGCCCTTTTCCCGCCAGAACTACATCGGCTCGGCGGCCGGCCCTCTCAAGAAGGACAAGCTGTTTTTCTTTTCATCGATTGAATACGTGCATGAGGATGCCAGCATCGCTTATAGCCCCGCCAGCCTAACGCAGTTCAACGCTTTGGCGTCGCTGGCATCGCAAGGCCTGATTCCTGGCGTCTCCTCCATTCCCGTTCCGTATAATGTGCCTGTCCCGTTCCGCGATTACCTGGCCACAACCCGCTTCGATTGGTCGCAATCCTCGCGTTCGCAGTGGTTCCTGCGTGCGGCCATCGACAACTACACCACCAATAACTTCCTGGTTCAGCAGGCGACGCTTCCCTCCACCGGCGCCGACTGGCATTCCAACTACATGAGTCTCGTGCTGGGGCAGCAGTTCATCTTCAGCCCCACCTGGGTTGGATCCTTCACATTCGATGCTAGCTACCTGCACCTGACTGAGGCGCGCAACTCCAATCTCGGGTTTGCGTTGGCATTCCCCTTCAGTTCGACGGCGCAGACCATCTCAGGCTTCGAGACCTTTGGCGACAATCAGTTCGTCACGCCCATCGCTGCGTTTCCGATTCTCCGTAGTCAGGAGAAGTATCAATTCCGGTATGCCATGAGTCATTCTTCCGGAAGGCATGCGCCCAGCTTCGGGGTCGACTTCATTCACGAGCCCGTGCTCAGCGGGGCGCTTTCGGCTAACGCTGAGAACCTCACCACGTTCGCGGTCAATCCGAGTGTTTATCTGAATGATCCGGAGCAGTTCAGCGTCGACCTCAATTGCACGCCGTCCAGCAAGCTGCAGGTTACGCCGGGTACGACTTGCACCGGCACGCCCGCCGGCAACGGCAGTTTCTCGCAGAATGTGCAGCGCTTGGGTCTCTATGTGATGGACTCATGGCGTGTGACGCCGCGCCTGACGGTGAACTACGGACTGCGCTATGACACAACCTTTGGGCTCTTCACTGCGTCGGGCCGCAGCCAGTGGGACAACCCGGCTCTTCTTACTGTGGAGGCTTTGCAGATTCCGCTTTTTGCGCAGCCCGCAGTCCCACACAATTACCGTGCCGGCTTCGCTCCGCGGCTGGGTGTCGCCTACTTGTTGGCGCCATCCGGGACCACGGTTCTACGCGGGGGCTTTGGTCTCTATTACAACGATCTCGCCCAGAACGGCTGGGTGACTGCCCTTCAAGCAGTCAACGAGCCGACTGGGCCTTGTGTGAATCCAGGCGACCCTGGATGCCTTCCTGGTGCCGCGAACGGCGGCGCCGGCGCACTCATCGATCCGGGCTACAAGACGCCGTATGCGATCCACGCCACGGCCGGTATCCAGCATGCATTCACTCAAAACTGGATCCTCACCGCCGATTGGACCCATGAGCAGGGCGTCCACTCATACCGGCGCTACGACTACCAGGCCGGGTACACTCTCTTCTCGCCACTCTACGCGCAAGACGTGGCGACGCAGCAGCAGTATGTTCCCAACATCAGCGTTTTTCGATCGGACAATCGCTCACGCTATGACGGATTCGCCGTCCGTTTGCAGGGGAACATCTCTCCCTGGCTGAACCTGAGCATGAGTTACACGCTCGCTAGCGCCGAGACGTGGGGGTGCGTGCTAGGTGAGTTGTTCGATTACGTGAACGGCGTCTGCAATCCGCTCCACGCGTTTGCCAAGGGTGACTACGGTCCTTCGGGCGAAGACGTCACGTCACGATTCGTGCTAGCCGGCGCCTTCCACATAAAAGGGGGCTTCGAGTTGACGACACTGATGCAAGCAGAGAGCGCCCGGCCCTTCACGTTAACGACCCCTGTCGACGTGAACGGGTTGGGCGATGCCGTGAATGACCGCGCAGTCGTGAACGGCGTTCAAACCACGCTGGATCAATTCCGGGGCACGCCCTACATACAGGTCGACCTGCGTGTGAGCCGCCCCTTCAAACTGAGCGAACGCTTGATGATCAACCCGTTCATCGAGTTCTTCAATTTGTTCAACCGCAACAATCCAGGCGCCAACTACGTGACCAACGTGGCCGCCTTCCCGACACCGGTCAACAATCCGTATAACGTCACGGCGTTCTGCCTCAACGCCGACTGCACGCAAACGCAACCCATCACGAGCTTGAACCAGTTGAAGGTGCCGGCGGGCGCGCTTGGGGATTTCTTCGGACCCGGCACGACGGTGGGCATTCCTTTCGCTGCACAGATCGGCGTTCGGCTCACGTTCTAAGACCAGCTACTGAAACTCAATGCCTCTCACCACGCCCCGGCTGTTGTCACGCTCTGAAGCCGATGCGTAGCTGACCACAACCGGCAGGGGCGACTGTTCTCCACATTGAAATTCCGAAGGTCCGTTCAGAATCTGAACATGAAGCGGATCGGGTATAGAAAGGCGGAGCGTGCCTTCCGGTGCATCAACCACGATGCCCGTGATCTGCCCCTGACACTCAATCGCCTTGAGTTCGCCACGCGTTTGGCGCATCAGATCTCCGGGCTCAATAAACGGATTATGGTTGACCCTGCCTCGCGGCACACGGGTCGTGACAGCCTGCATACCGCCGTTCGAATCACGAGTGAATTGGACAGCTAGTTCGGTATCAGCCGTGTAAGCGAGGCGTTCCGCATGCGCCTTTTCACCGGGCGTGGTGGCGCACTGTTTAGCCCGATCCGCAGCCTGCTTCGACTCGTCGTTTTGTCCAGCCGCTTCCAGCGCATAGGAGAGAGTGGACCAGTATTGAAAGGCGCGCTTCGGAGCGATCAATTTCATCGCCCGTAACTGCGCGATTGTCTCTTCGAATTGTCCGGCATTCAGTTCCAGCAGAGCCAGCTGGTAACGGGCATCGTCGAAATCCGCATTTAGAGCGACGGCTCTCTCGAGCGCGCCACGCGCTTCCGTCTCCGGCACGCCCGCCGCGCCGAGTCGAATGGCGTATTCGTAACAGAGCGTAGCGTCCCTTACTCCGCCTGCCATCGCCTTTTTCCAGTACTCCTGCGCACGCCGCACATCTCCACGCCGTACGGCAATAAGTGCGAGTGCCGCGGGAAAGTCTCCCGACTGGGGCGCCTCCCGCGCAAGTTGCCCATACATCGCTTCCGCCCGCTCCAGTTGCCCTCCGGCGAGCAGAAGATCTGCCAGTACGGCTTGCGAAGTCACAGCCGGTACGTCCGAGACTTGGGTCGAAATGGCCCCGGGCGCAGCCATCGAGGCGGTCTTCGTTCTCGTACTGCCGCTTGCAAGCCAGGCCGCGACATCCTTCTCGACATCCTCGACGCGTTTGGAATAGACTCTCTCGACGGCGTCGGCTACCGGCGAACCGGCGTTCAGCACCGCAACCAATTGCTGAAACTTCGGGGCGTAGTCGGGCGAAAGCAGCAACATACCGGTCACTGCCCAGCTCTGCGCATAGAACAGCGAAGCACTGTCGCGGTTGTCACGTGTGGCCGAATCGGCCGTTAGCGACCATAGCTCGGAAAGTGGCATCCAGCCATGGCGTTTCAGGAATTGAATATGTGCTGGAAGCGCGCCGCCGAACGTGCTCGACCGATCGTCGATGCGCACAGTCGAAAAGACCTCCGCCATCCCCTCGTTGAGCCACGGCGGCAGCCGGACCCCCAGGGCGTGAACAACCGCATGAGTGTACTCGTGCGCGGCAATCCGGAACTCAGTAGCGCCCAAAGCCGGCATCACGATGTAGTCGCGGTTCGGAGTACCTACGTAATAGGCATCCGAGTTGGGCCGGAGTTGGATTAGCTTGTATTCCTCAGTTGAACGGAATCCAATGACACGCATAGGCGGCATTCGCTCACCGTTCAATCCCGTCTGTTGCAAGAAGAACTGGCGCAACCGTTCGAACCAGCGAAGTGTCTCCGCAACGGTGGCATCGTCAGCTTGCGAATAGGCTTCGAAGTGAGGGGTTCGAGCCACTCGCCAAACGGGCTCCGGGCCGGCACCGGCAAAAGGACAAAGTAGGAACGTCGGCAAAACGAGGCGAATCAAGCGGGGCCAACGCGTTCTCACGAAAACTCTTTAGCAGCCTTTGAAGTTTGCGCTGTCCTTATATTGTTCCAGAGGAAGGTCGACGCTATAGACCAATCCGGCTTCGCAGCCAGCCGTCTAGTCCAGGCGGTCTGCCGACGGCTTCAAACAGAGCAGCTAGAGCTGCGCCAAGGGAGGGATCGAACGGTCGGGGAGGCTGCTAAGTATACGAACTGGCTCGTAAGGGCGACGGCGTGCCTCCATCGACCTCAGCAGCCTCTCGGTGCTCGAAGGCCTGTGACATATAATTGCGACCTGAGCATGAAATCAAAACTCTTCATCGTCCTAAGTCTCCCGGTGTTGCTGGTTGCGCTGACCGCGGCGAACTGGCTCTCCTACGGCGGCGATCCGCAACGCACTAGCTGGAGTCCTAAAGAAACCGACATCACACCGGACAACGCGAAATCGCTGGGCCTGTTGTGGAAACAGCATCTCGACAATCAACCGCGCGAGTTGAACGGCCTGACTGCTCCGGTCGCGGTCGAGTGGGTGGTGACGGACCAGGGCATGAAAGAAATCGTGGTCGTCGGCGGCGCTTCCGACAACTTGTACGCGATGGAAGCCGCCACCGGCAAGCTGATGTGGAAGAAGACCTTCACGAACGAGAATAAGCCCAAGCAGGAGCCGTTCTGGTTGTGCCCGAATGCACTGAATGCGACACCTCTGATCCGAAAAGAAGGACTGAAGGCCAGCGTCCTTTCCATTGCCACGGACGGCAAACTGCATGTGCTGAACATCATCGATGGCGAAGACCGCCTGCCGCCGATTCCGTTCGTGCCGGCGTATGCGAAGGCGTGGAGCCTCAACCTGCTGGGGGACACGGTTTACACGGCAACGTCGCAGGGCTGCGGCGGCGCCAAATCAGGCGTGTGGTCAATGGATCTCGGGCATCCCGAGCATAAGGTCACCTTCACTATGTCGTCGGGCGGCGTGTGGGGACGTGCGGGCGTGGCCATCAACCAGGACGGCACTAACGTCTACGCCTTGACCGGCGACGGCCAGAATTACGACCCAGCGACAAACCACTTCCCCGACACCGTATTGCAGCTTTCCGCCAAAGATCTGTCGGTCGTGGATTACTTCACGCCGGCGAATCACAATTACCTGACTCGCAAAGATCTCGACATGGGCAGCTTTTCGCCAACCGTCTTCCCGCTCAATGGCAAGGAGGTTGTGGCCGCGGGCGGCAAGGAAGGTGTCGTCTATCTCCTCGATGCGAACCATGTGGGCGGCACGGACCACAAAAGTTACTTGTCCAAGACACCCGTCATGGTAAACGAAGAAGCTGATTTCGCGGGCCGGGGCTTCTGGGGCGCATTCGCCACCGCCGAAGATGACGCGAAGCAACGCTGGCTCTATGCGCCGGCGCTAGGCGCTCCGTCATCGAAAGCAAAGTTCGCCCTCAACAACGGCGATGCCGGCAATGGCAGCATCATGGCGTTCAAGATCAATGAGAACGCCGGCGCCTACGAAGTATCGCCGGCCTGGATCTCGCGTGATCTGAACCTACCGGAGCCGCCGATTGTTGCGGGAGGATTGGTCTTTGCCCTATCGAACGGCGAATTTGCGCGTCAATCGAAGGGTGACGGCGCGCTCTATTCCTCGGCCGAGCGTATCTCCAAGCATGCCGGCAATACTGTGCTGTATGCCTTCGATATGAAAACCGGCAAGCAATTATTCTCGAGCGGCGACACCATGCCCTCGTTCACGCACTTTAGCGGAATCGCCATCTCCGGCGGCCGCATCTACGTGACGACGTTTGACTCAACCGTGTACGCCTTCGGGTTGAAG
>JBAUOG010001307.1:0-7387 GCA_049579625.1 Bryobacteraceae bacterium | reverse complement strand
GTGAAGATTACCGCCCAATTCGCGCAGCTGCCGGATGGGACAAACTACGCCGCGACCACGATGATCGACGGCGTCAGCAAGCAGCTGACCGTCAATGAGCAGAACTCGAATTACCAGCACATCTGATGAGGAACTGACCCATAGGCGCTTCGGAGCCGTGACCGTGGAAGTCTGTGTGAAGACTCTAGCGGCGGCTCCGAATCGGAATAGGAACCAAAGCCGAGACGAATCTCGGCTCAGCAGGCTAAAGCCTGCGCCGCGTCGGAATCCGCTTGCTCGCGCTCGCGGTTCAGTGCTGTTGTAGCGAGGATTATTCCAGTAAGAAAAACCGTCACAGAGATGACGCAGGTGCGCTGCCGCTACCTGAGAAAAGGAGTCTTATGACTAAAGATGCAAATGTTTCAGCGACGCTTCTAAGTCGCGCTATCTGTTTGCTCCTGGTCGCTGGCGCTGGTGCCTGTCTGGCGCAAGATTTGGCACCCTTGCGCGGTCAGTACTCGCCAGGCTTCAACGCGACCAACTCCGGAGTCATGCCGGGACCGGGGATCACGTACTCCAACACTTTCATGGACTACTCCTTCAGTGAGTTGGTCTGTCCAAGCTGCAACACGGTTGGCTCCGCTGCCTCCAAGTTCAGCACTGCCGTATTTGTTGACGCCAACTTATTCATGTGGGTCAGTAAATACAAGATCCTGGGCGCCGACTTTGGGATGGCTGCGCTTCTGCCATTCAGCAACAGTTCGCTTGAACTGGCCGGACTGGGCACGATCGGCGGGGGCGGCGGCTTTGCCGACTCGTTCTATCAACCCCTTACCCTCGGGTGGCATCTGAAGCGGGCCGACATCATGGTAGCCTATGCCTTCTTCGCTCCAACCGGCCGGTACACCCCCGGTGCGAGTAACAACACCGGGTCAGGCCTCTGGACGAACGCTCCAACTGCTGGCGAGACCTTCTACCTGACCAAGAACAGAGCGCTTGCCTTCTCTGCCTATCAGATGTATGAGTTTCATACCAGCCAGGAAGGAACGAATATTCATCCCGGCCAGACCATGGACCTCGATTATTCGCTCACTCAGATCCTTCCCTTGAAAAAGGACATGAGCACGCTCCTGCAGTTTGGCTGGATCGGCTACGGTCAGTATCAAACCAGCAACAACAGCGGCCCCAACGTGAATCCAAGCATGCCTGGCCACTACCTGGTTAACGCCATGGGGGTCGGGGCAAACGTCATTCTGCCGGCCAGGAAGGCAGCGGTTGGCTTCAAATGGCTGCATGAATTCTCGAACTCGAATACAGTCCAGGGGTATTCGCTGCAGATTACGGGCGGTATCACGTTCTGACAAACTAGACGCAGGCTGGGGGTGCCTCCCATGGAGGAGAAAACGCAAACACGATGGGATCTGCTTCTTCTGTCATCTCTGCTGCTGGTTATCTTGAGCTACCCCTTGTTGGATCACGGGAATCTAAGGCGTCTCGTGCTCGGGATGTTCGTGTTTTTGCCTGTCATTCTGGCCACCGTCAAGTTGTCGCAGGTGAAGCACTGGGTATGGCCGTCGATGCTTCTGATGTCATCTGCCATCCTAACCTCGCTGGCGAGTGTGATCCTTCAAAGCCAGCTACTGACGGGAATCAAATGGGCCCTACTGGCCGTGTTCTTCGCAGTAACCGTTGTCGGCCTCTTCGATTACCTCAGGAAAGCTCACTCCGTTACCACCGGCCATCTCTATACAGCGGCCAGCATTTACCTGCTGCTCGGCATGCAATGGTTTGCGCTGTACAGCGCCATCGAAATCTTGCGTCCCGACTCCTTCCTGCGCTCGAGTACCATCGCCACCGACCGTCAAACCGAGCTTCTGTACTTCAGCCTGATAACCCTCTCGACCGTCGGCTATGGCGACATCGTCCCGTTGAATAGCGAAGTACGCATGTTAGCGGCCCTGGAAGGAATCACGGGAGTTCTCTACGTCGCCATCACCGTGGCGCTTTTGGTCAGTGCTTACAAACAGCAGAGCGATTCGAGTTGAGAAGCTCCAGCACGGAACCACGCATCTTACCGTGTGTGAAACCCCGGCACAGAACCGCGCGCGTGAGCAAGCGGGCTGGACAAAAACCGAAATCGACCTGGGCCACCAGCTACGTGGTTTACAAGCAGGGTCCACCGATGTCGCTCGACTAGGCTCCTCGGGGCTTGTCCGAGTGCGTCTAGTAAACAAGGCATCCGCTTGGTCACGCGCGCGGTTGCTCTGAAGATACTTGGTTGGGAAGCCTTAGAAAGCCCGCGGTTGACGAGCTTTGTCGCGTTTGGGGACACGCCTACAGCGCGCACGGCGAGCTGGCGCTCCGCCGGCGCTTTGAGACTTTGGAAGTGAGGATGACATCAGGCCGGGGTGTCCCCGATGAGCTGAGGAGCGGCGCCGTTCGGATGAAAATGCCGCGACCTTTTTCATCCTTGAGGGTGTGCACTCCGGCGCTCATGCTGAGATCTGTGTTGGAGTCTGACTCGCAGCGAGCCCCGCACGTCCACGTCAGAGAGCGCCGCTCGAAGCGCTCCAGCACATTACGGTCGTGCGTCATGTCTTCCGGAAGGAACTTGAGCGCTACTTCACGGCTGAGCTTGAAGTCTTCGGCTCGATAGACCACACCCATCCCGCCTTCACCGAGCTTCTCGATGATTCGGTATTGGGAGATGATCTGACCAAGCATAAACGGCCAACCCGAACCTGATTGTCTTCAGGCTATCAAGACGTTCAGATTCCGGTTCTGATGGTTCAACGCCCGGTCCAGCAGGGAGTGCGTTTCTCCAGGAAAGACGAGATGCCCTCCTGCGCGTCGTGAGCGAGTGCGTTCATGCTCATCACCTCTTTGGCGTAGGCGTAGGCTTTCGGTTGATCCAGATCGACCTGCGTATAGTAGGCCTGCTTGCCCAGAGCCACCACCAGGTCGCTGGCTTTTGCGATACGGTCAGCGAGCTGGCGCGTCTCTGCCTGCAACTCGACTGCGGCGACCACCCGATTCACAAGGCCCCACTCGGCCGCTCGATGAGCATCGATCATTTCGCCCGTGAGCAGCATCTCGAGCGCGCGCTTGCGCCCGACCACGCGGCTCAGCGCCACCATCGGCGTGGTGCAGAACAGCCCGATCTTCACACCGGGGGTGGCAAACCCAGCTTCCTCGGCGGCGATGGCCAGGTCGCATGTGGCGACCAGTTGGCATCCGGCGGCTGTGGCGATGCCCTGGACTTCGGCGATCACGGGCTGCGGTATCGATTGCAGCTTCGTCATCAGCTCCGTGCAGACCTCGAACAGCTGCCGGTATTCGTTGATATCGCGGCCGACCATCTCCGAAAGGTCATGGCCAGCGGAAAACACTTTGCCCGCCGCCGCCAGGATCACGACGCGCAGATCACGCCGCGCGCCAATCACATCCAGGCAATCGATCAACTCCTGCATCAGCGCGAGCGAAAGGGCATTGCGGCGCTGCGGCCGGTTGAGTGTGATTACAGCGATATTGCCCTCGGCCGCAAAGCAAATGTTCTCGTAGCTCATGCCACCATCTTAGGCGCCACGGGTCCAGTTCAACCAGCGCCCTGGCTGGAACCCCCGGTATCGGGTTTGCTCTCGATTCGAAGGCGCGTTGGAGTCGAGGATTCGAAACCAGTTGTATAAACGCGTTTGCGAGAGAAGGTGAAATCGGGCCGGGCTTCCTCCCTACAGCGCGCCCGGCGAGCTGGCGCTCCGTCGGCGCTTTGAGACGCTGGAAGTGGACATGACATCAGGCCGGGGTGTCCCCGATGAGCTGAGGAGCGCGCCGTTCGGACGAAAATGCCGCAACCTTTTTCATCATTGAGGGTGTGCGATTCCTGCGCTCATGCTGAGATCTGTGCATTGCAAGTCGGACGCGACGCACAAACTCAACAAGGGCGAGTGCACGCCGGCAGACATTGCACGTTCGCTGCTGGCTGAACTGGCGGCAAAGATTGCAACGCTGATGGTGAGCACTGGCTGGCCCGCTGCGCATGTGTTGATTGCGGGCGGCCTTGCCCATGCCCGTGCCAGATTGGCGCGTGGTACGACGCTGTGCCAATTCTGTTTGAACGTCTCGGCCAGGAAAAAGCTTTGGTGGCCTGGCCGACCGCCAAGAACAGCTGACTTATTGATTGCTGCACAAGCGCCGCGCTCTACAATAGGCGGTGCGGCTCAACGGTGCAGTTGAAATATGAGCTGACCGGCCGGAATACGGAAGAACGGGCAAAAGACGGTGGATAAGAGCATTCCATTGGTGATCAGGCATATCGCGTACAATCTGCGCGGCGGGTTCCTGGTTCGCCCTCTCATCATCACGCTGACGTTGGGTTGCGTGGGAGCGCTGCTTTCGTTCCTTGAAGAGTTAGTCCCTGGGTTCTCCGATTTCGTTCCGACGGTACTCTTCCCGACTCATTCAGATCCACAAGTGGCCCAGGTCATTCTGGGAGGCATCGCGGCCTCGATCATGACCGTGGTCTCGATTGTTTTCGCGATCCTGCTGATGACGCTCACGCTGGCTTCAATGCAGTTTTCGCCGCGTATCATCGTCAGCTTTTCGAAGGATCGCGTGACGCAATGGACGCTCGGGATCTTTCTCGGCACGTTTTCCTATTGCATGGCCGCGCTTCCAGCGGCGCGATCGCTCCCGCATCCGTTCGCGCCGGTCGTCACGGTGATGGGGGCAATGGTACTGGCGCTGGCATGTGTCAGTTGGTTGCTGTTCTTCATCCATCACATTTCCCAGATGATCAGCGTTAACTACATCGTGGACCGGATTGCCTCGGAAACCGAGGCGATCATCGACGAGATCATGCGGTGGCCGCACCGGCCGAACCGCTCGGAAGGCGACGATCCGCGGCGGGGATACACATGGGAAACGACGCTCTCCAGCGGCGTTTCCGGCTATATCCGCTTCGTCGATACCCAGCGACTGGTAGCTGCCGCGAAGACGTACCATGTCAAGGTCGACGTTTTACGCCGCGTTGGTCACTTCATCCCGGCCGGAGTGCCGCTGGTGAAGCTCTCGAAGGGCGACCGGATGCCGCCGGATGGGTGCGAGGAACTCCGAGGGGCGTTCGACTTCGGCCCCACCAGGACCCTGCAACAGGACGTGGAGTTTGGAGTCTTGCAGATAGTCGACATCGCGCTGAAAGCGATCTCGCCCGCGGTCAATGACCCCACCACGGCAATCGGTTCGGTGGACCAGTTAAGCCGCATCCTCATCCGGTTCGCGTCGCGTGAAACGCCGGAATCGTTTCTCTGTGATCCACCTGGCGTCTTTCGCGTTCACATTCCATGGATCGGCTTTGAGCGGCTCCTGGACTCGGCTTTTGAGCAAATACGAGCGTATTCAAGGTCTGATGTCGCGGTAAGCTTGCGCCTTGTGCGTGCGCTGACCGACATCGCTCTCACTACCCCCGACATCCGGTTCCACCAGATTCTCGCAGAGCGCGGCCGGCGGATTGTAGAGGGCTGTCAAAGTGCCTTGGGCGAGGAAGAGCTGAAACCACTTCGCGCAAGGGCGGCGGCGCTCGAGGCCCTCACGACTCCGGCCAAGACCCGCGTCGAGAACCTGAACAGGCTTTGAGGCGCCACAGCCGAGTGTGTCGTTTCACTCGTCTGGATTCCCACAAACGGACGGATTATCCTAGCAGAGCGACCAGAGACCAGCCTTTTGATGAATTCCCCGTTGGAACGCAAAGTGCCCGTAATGTTGCTAGTGATAGGGAAGTATGGGAACCCTCTGGCATGATCTACGCTTCGGCCTTCGCGCTTTGCGCCGCAGGCCGGCCTTCACCCTGACTGCGGTCTTAACCTTGGCGCTGGGCATTGCGGTCACAACCGTTGTCTTCAGTTGGATCGATATGATCCTTCTCCACCCCTTGCCCGGGACCGGCGATGGTCAGCGTCTGGTGACATTTGAGTCGGTGCAACCCGATGGCGAGGGCCACAATATCTCCTACGGCGATTTCCGTGACTACCGGGACAATTTGAAGTTGTCTACGGTGGCGATTACGCTGCAGAATAACGCCTTCAACCTGGGCGAGGGGGAGAATTCCCAACGAATCTGGGCCGAGTTGGTTTCCGGGAATTACTTTGACGTGCTAGGTGTCAAACCGCTGCTGGGGCGCTTCTTTTTGCCTGAGGAACAAGGCGATCAACCTGGGGCTTATCCGGTGGCCGTTATCAGTGCGCGCTTCTGGAAAACCTGGTTTCATGAGGATCCAAACATTTTAGGCGCGACCGTCCGCGTGAATCAGCGTCCCTTGACCATCATCGGAATCGCGCCGCCTGATTTCTACGGCATGATGCGCGGCCTGGACTACGAAATGTGGGTGCCGGTCATGATGGGTCCGCAACTGAACCGCATCAGCGAACAGACGCTGGAGTACCGGCCGCCGAGGATGTTTAACGCTATCGCCCGCTTGAAGCCGGGTGTATCCATTGAGCAAGCTCAGGCAGAGGTCGCCTCCGTCGCGCAGGAACTGGCGGCGAAGTATCCCAAGACCAATGAGGGTTTCAGCGCCAGGCTGCTGCGGGAGGCGGATGCCCATGGCACAGAGCGCTATCTACTGCGGGCGCCTCTACAGATTCTGATGGCTATGTGCCTGGTGGTGCTGCTGATCGCCTGCGTCAACGTAGCGAATCTAATGTTGGCCCGCTCGGTGGGCCGCCTGAATGAACTTAGCTTGCGGCTGGCGCTCGGAGCCAGCCGGAGGCGGATTGCGCAGCAGCTCCTAACAGAATCCTTGCTGCTGGCATCGATGGGGACGCTGGTCGGCATACCGCTGGCCTCGTGGATGGGCGGGGCGATCGCTTACCTGGCGCCCGTCAGCATTGGAATTCCCATCCGGATTGAACCGTTCCCGCTAAACGGTGAGGTGCTCGGCTTCACCATCCTGGTCTGCTTCGTCGCGGCTTTTGTGGCCGGCATCTCTCCCGCGGTGCACGCGATCCGGCCGGATGTGAACGGAGGCCTCAAGGAAGAGGGACGAAGCGGCACGTCCGGCGCCCGTTCCCACAGGCTGCGTGGCCTGTTCGTGGTTTCTGAAGTGGCGCTGGCGTTCGTGGCGTTGATAGGAGCGGGCCTCTTCATCAAGAACTTCCAGACGGTCAGGACCATCCAACCGGGCTTCGATGCGGGGAACGTTCTGGTTTCCCGCTTCTATACGTCCATGAGCGGCTACACCGAGGTTCAACGGAAACAGTTCAGCCTCAGCCTGCGTGACCGGCTCGAGCGGACTCCGGGGATTGTCAGTGTTAGCTACGCCGACTGGATCCCCCTCGGGTCCGGCCTTGGCGGGCAGGAGGAGCTGCAGATTGAGGGTTACGTCCCGGCCCAAAGCGAGAATATGACCCTGGGG
>JBAUOG010001306.1:0-6502 GCA_049579625.1 Bryobacteraceae bacterium | reverse complement strand
ACTCCGTGCCATCCACCCATTCGGATCGCGGCAAAAACTGAGCGACGAGACTGTACATGATGGTATCAGAATAGAAGTGCCGTACAACTGTCTCAGGTGACAGGTCCTCCATTCAGACCGCCAGAATCCCCAGTCACGCTGTTTTAGATGTGCCTGCCCGTGAAAGGTATTCCATTATCGCAGTTCTTAACAAACCCTAACCTTTGCTGGCTAGGGGAGCCATTCCCGCAGAAGATCGGCTGGATCGGAATCCAGTTGCAGCGGCCGCTCCGTTTCAACAGCTTGCCCATCGTTGGGGTCTGGGATAAAGACAGCGACAATACCGGCAGGAGTGGGCCTCAGTTCCAGTCGCCGCCCTCGTGCTTCCAGTCGAAGCGTGGTGGCGAGCCAGGCGACGTAGATCTTGGTGCGCAACCGATGGCCGGCGGCAGCCGCGTCGTCGAACAGCTTGCGGGTGAACTCACTTTGCTTCAACTGGTCGGCCCACGGGGCTTCGGCCGCCCTCCGATTGCGCTCCTCTTCCTGCCGGAGGCGCTCGCTGCCATCGCGCTCCCCTTGCGATTCGAGGCTCTTTAGACTGTTTTCCAGATTGTCTAAGAAACCCATATCTATTTAGTGTTACCCATCGCCCGACGCCATGAGCGGACGGGGGCTGCGCCGCTTCGCCCTACTACCTCCGCAGGGACAGTAATACCTCGCGCAGGCGCGGCCGCGCGCTACAGTTTCGCCGGGGTTCCACCGATAAGCTGTACTAAGCATGCCTCTCGAATGGCGTGATTCGGAACGAACGAAGGAGACGCGTACTCCGCTTTAGCATGCTGAATTCCATGCCAACTCCCGGACCAATCTCTGACTTCAGTTCTCAGCCCCGAGTCTTGCTGGTCGAGGACAACGCGACGAATCTGCTCTTGGCCCGCCGGGTACTTGAAAAGGCCGGCTACTGGGTCGAGGTTGCCGTAAACGGCCGGGAAGGGGTCGAAGCCGCCAAGCATCAGCGATTCGATGTAATTCTCATGGATGTCCAGATGCCCGTCTTGGATGGCTGTGCGGCCAGCAGAGAGATCCGCCGCTTTCCGGGTTGGGCCGGCCGGGTGCCTATCATCGCACTGACGGCAAGCGTCTACAGCGAAGACTCGAGGCGTTGCTTCGAAGCGGGAATGGACGATTTCGTAGGTAAGCCATTCAGGGCGGGAGAATTGGCGAAGAAGTGCCAACAATGGATGAGCCGCCGCCCCGCGGAGTTTGCCGATCAAAGAGACGAGGCGCCACCCCCAGAGGCGACTGCTGATTCCGACCAGCTCGCAGAAGCCGTTGCGCGCGCCGTCATCGAGCCCGCGCTCTAAGGCGCAGGTCGCAAGCGCCGTCGGCGCACCATTTCAAACGCCCAAGCAGATGTGCCCGTCTGCTAACATTCTCAATTTCCAGGCGCTGGAGGTGAAGGAATGAGGGCACTAGCCCGGTTGTGCGCGTTTTCTCTTGTGGGATTGACGCTGGCTATTGCGCCGGCGCAGGTTTCGAGCACAGCGAGTAGCAGCGACTTCACGTTCCAGGAAGTCATGATTCCGATGCGTGATGGAATCCACCTACAGACCGTCATCCTCACGCCCCGCAGTCACACCGACCCGCTGCCAATTCTCATGCAGCGGACACCATACGGCGTCCCCAAAGAGGTACCGAAGACCTTTCCCGATTCCTTCAAGCTGCTCGCCAAGGATGGCTATGTTTTTGTATTCCAAAACCTCCGCGGCCGCTTTAAGTCCGAAGGTGTCTTTAAGATCTCATCTCAAGTCAACCTTGACGATCCAAAGGACGCCAACGAAACCACCGACGCGTACGACACCATCGACTGGCTGGTGAAAAATGTTCCGAACAACAACCGACGCGTAGGTATCTACGGCGTTTCCTATGACGGGCTCACGGCCGCACTCACACTGCTGCACCCCCACCCCGCGCTGAAAGTGGTTTCCGAGCAGGCCTCACCGGCCGACCAATGGATGAACGACGACGATCATCGCTATGGCGCGCTGCGGTTGAGCTATTCGTTCGAGTACGCAGTGATGGAGCAAGCCGACAAGAACGAGAACACACACTTCAAATTCGACACCTACGACACTTATCAGTGGTATCTCGATCTGGGCCCCATCTCGAACATCAACGCCAGGTTTATGCACAACTCCATTCCGTACTGGAACGAAACGGTGGAGCACCCCAACTATGACGACTTCTGGCGCAAAGAAGCGTGGGTGAACCAGTTGCACTCGAGCCCGGTGCCCAACCTCAACGTCGCCGGTTTCTGGGATCAGGAAGATCCCTGGGGCCCCTGGCGGATCTTCCGAAACTCAGAGGAAAGCGATCCGCAGGGTAACAATTTCATGGTCGCCGGCCCCTGGTTCCATGGTCAATGGCAAGCCCAAACAGCAGACCGAATCGGCGAAATCCCCTTCGGTGGGCACGACACCGCGCGCGAGTTCCGTGAGAACATCCAGGCGCCGTTCTTCCGCTACTACCTGCATGGCAAGGGCGACAAGTTTCCCTGGAAAGCCAGCACCTTCCAATCTGGTTCGAACACCTGGCACACTTACAACCAGTGGCCGCCGAAGGAAGCAAAACCCGCGAATCTATATCTGCATGCCGACGGGACGCTGTCTTTTGATGCTCCCGCCGACGGAAACTCGAAGGACTTCGTTCAATACGTATCCGACCCTGCCAACCCGGTTCCCTACCGCCAGCGCCCGATCTCGCCCACGTATCCCGGCGGGGATTGGCGAACCTGGGAAGTCGCCGACCAGCGCTTCGTCGATCACCGCCCCGATGTCATCAGCTATGTCAGCGCTCCCCTCGATCACGACCTGGTCGTCACCGGGCCACTGGCTGCCGAGCTTTTCGCTTCGACCTCAGGCACCGATAGCGACTTCGTGGTGAAACTAATCGACGTCTACCCGGAGGACGCGGTGAAGAACGCTTGGAAACCCGAGGACGGACCGGTTGCGGGTGAGTATGCCAAGTCGCTCAACGGCTACTTATTGCCGATTGCCATGGAAGTTCGGCGCGGCCGCTACAACAAAAGCTACTCGCATCCCGAGCCCCTGGTGGCGAATCAGCCCGCGCAGTTTACGATTCCTCTTCGCGACCACGACCACGTCTTCCTAAAGGGTCACCGGTTGATGGTCCAAGTGCAGTCGACCTGGTTTCCGGCAATTGACCGCAACCCGCAAACGTTTGTGAGCAGCATCTACGTGGCGAAAGCCAGCGATTTTGTTCCGGCAACGCAGCGCGTTTACTCCACCCCGAAGATGCCATCGCACATCGTGCTGCCGGTGATGCCGTAGGTTTGGAGATCTCCTCCAGCCAGATGCTGGCAGCCTCGTTAGACCTCTCGTTCGGAGACTCGGCGACGGTCAAGTTGCGCGAAGCCCTCGGGTCGGCATTTGAAGTTTCTTTCATCCGAATTATTCGCCAGAGCATCATCCGGCACTACAGAGCAAGTTCCTAATGCCCACGCGAGCGGCTCAAAAAATGACGGTTATACGTGGCAGGCTTCTCTGGTCCTCCGTTATCCTTGAGGTTTAGGACTCCGTTTGGCCACGCAAACCAGAGCATTGCTGACATTGGGTCGCCGTCTCTCGCCGCACACGCGGCGGGTGTCGCACCTGGCTGGACAACCGGGTCTGTTTGAAGCCCAACGCTGGTTCTCGCGGGAACGGTCGTGGATCAACGAAAGACACCTGCAGTTGTGCCGTATTGCCGCACCGACGTTTTTTGAACAAAAGCGCGCGGAATGGTTGTGCAACCAGTTGAAGGCAATCGGTTGGGATGCGCGCATCGATCGGGCTGGCAACACGCTAGCTACCTACGAAAATGAGGGAGACACGCCCGTTCTGGCCGTGACTGCCCATTTGGACACCGTGCTGGCGCCGGCACGCCCGGAAGACATTGTCGTAACACCGGACGGTCGCTTGACGGGCCCAGGCGTCTCCGATAACGGCTCTGGTTTGGCCGCCCTGTTGGCACTGGCCCGAGTGCTTGTCGAAACGCCCGACCTTGCCGACTTGGCCCGCTCTGTCCTGCTGATCGCCAATGTGGGCGAAGAGGGCGAAGGCAATCTCAGTGGCATGCGATACATCTGCGGCCAAACCCCGCTGCTAGCCCGGATTGCCGCCTTTGTGGTGCTCGACGGACCGTCCATTGAACATGTCACCGCGCAGGCGCTGGCCAGCAGGCGGTTTGAGATCGGCTTCACAGGCCCGGGCGGCCATAGCTGGAATGACCAGGGCAGCGGCAACCCTGTGCATGCGTTGGCCATGGCCATCACATCGTTCGGGCAGGCAGCGGATACGCGCATTGCATCCGCGAACCCCACCCGCTGCTCGTACAACTTCGGCGTGATCGAGGGCGGCAGCAGCATCAACTCGATCGCGGCGAGCGCTCGTGCCAAGCTCGATCTGCGCAGCGAAGAGAGCACTTTGCTGGACGAACTGACATCCACACTGACGTTTGCGGTGGAGCGGGCACTAGAGCACCAGAACCGGGCGGCCCGAACCGGGCGGCTGGCAGCGAAGATCAAAGAACTAGGGTCGCGCCCCGGCGGCAGGTTGTCCGAGTCGTCTGCGGTGCTGCAGACCATTCATGCGGTCGACGCCTACCTTAACATTCGGTCGCGAATCGACTGCGCCTCGACCGATGCCAATATCCCTCTATCGCTTGGCCTGCCCGCCATCTCTATCGGCACGGGCGGTCAGGGAGGCGGCGCCCATTCTTCTCAGGAATGGTTTCTGCCCGACGGCCGCGAACTTGGCCTTCGGCGCATCCTCCTGCTACTGGCGTCTCTACACACCCAATTGGAAAGCAGCGGCGCGTTCGGCAGTGCCCGCGAGTTTTAGACTCCCCCTTGACGGTCCTTTCCACAGAGTCCCGGCCGGGGAAAGTCCCGGCTCGCTGGCGCGCCGATTCGGCGTTGGCCTTCGTCGCCCTGATATGGGGCGCCACCTTCGTCGTTGTCAAGCAAGCCCTGCTTGGCATCTCCACGGTCTATTTCCTGTCCCTGCGTTTCTGGCTGGCCAGCTTGTTTATGATCCTGCTGTTTTGGCGGCCATTCCGGCAAGCAGGGTTCAAAGAAGTGGTGCGCGGCTTGCGAGGCGGGGTGTTCGCCGGAATCTTCCTGTGGGCCGGATACATGTTGCAGACCTTCGGCCTGAAGTACACCACCGCGGGCAAGTCCGGCTTTCTAACCGGACTCTACATCGCGCTGGTTCCCATCATTGGAGCAATCGCCTTCCGCCGCTGGCCGCAGGCCTCGGAGGTCCTGGGCATCTTGTGCGCGGTCATTGGCATGGCCGTCATGACGCTGCCGTCCTTGGGCTCGCATAGCAGCCTGCTCGACATCAACAAGGGCGATCTGCTGACCATCGGCTGCGCCGTGGCGTTTTCCTTCCACCTGCTGATCCTCGGCTACTATTCGCAACGCGCGCGGAACGAAGCAGTCGCGTTGGGGCAAATCCTCTGTGCCGCCGTGCTCTCCACCGTCTCGCTGCTGGTGGAACCGCCACAAGCCTCCTGGAATGGGCAGATCGTTTTCGCACTCGGTCTAACCAGCCTGTTCGCTACCGCGCTCGCTTTTGCCTTCCAAACCTGGGGTCAACAATACACGACGGCTACCCGAACCGCCTTGATCTTTGCTCTCGAGCCGGTTTTCGCCCTCGTCACTGCAGTCGCGGTGGGGGGCGAGACTCTCACTTTCGCGGCAGCACTGGGGGGTGGATTCATCCTGGGCGGCATCTTACTGGTTGAATTGAAACCAATCCGTGAGCGGCGGCATCGGTCTTCTTGAGGGAGTCCGTCACCGACGATGGCCGAGGTTGGTTGGTTTTCCTTATACTTAAAGTACGCCTCCCGCTCGAAAGGTTTTTGCTAATGCCGTTCCTTGAGAAAATGAAGCAACAGAAGGTGCTCAGTGTCGGTCTGTTGCTGGTCACCCTGATAATCGGAATCATCCTCGGGCAATTACTCGATACACGGGTGAAGGCCGCCCGCGACGCAGGCCCCATCGCCCAGGATGCGACTCCGCTGACAATTCCTCAAGCTGCGCCGGTCGGAAACGAATTCACCAAGCTTGCCAAACGGCTCGAACCCTCAGTGGTGTACATTCAGGCCGACTACATGCCAAAGGCAGCCGCAAAGAAGGGCCCAAAACCTGAGAGCGAAGATGAGGGCGACGGCGATTCCCAGCAAAGCGATCCCTCGGACATGCTGAAGAAGTTTTTCGGCAACGGCCAGCCTCCCAAGCAGTTTCGCCAGCAGGGTTCAGGGACGGGTTTCATCGTTGACAAGAACGGTTATATTCTGACCAATAATCACGTCGTGGAGCATGCTGACCGCCTCAAGGTCCGAATCCACGGGGATGACAACGAGTACCGTGCGCACGTCATCGGGACCGACCTGGAAACAGACATTGCGGTCATCAAAATTGACGCGAAAAAGCAGTTGACACCCGTACAGATCGGCA
>JBAUOG010001305.1:0-5136 GCA_049579625.1 Bryobacteraceae bacterium | reverse complement strand
CGCTAATGTAGAAGAAGGGAGCCATGCCCACACATTTTGGTCGAGCTCGTCTGCTTTTTGGATCTTTCGTAACCGCGCTGATCCTGAGTCCCATGCTTTTTGCACAAGGAGGCCATTGGGGGGCTGGTTACAGTGGCGGCTACCACATGAGTCCGCAGAACTTTGGACTGCCGTTCCAGACTGGCGGCGCTGCAACAACGGGGGGCCACTATGGATCCTGGGGCGGCGCAGTGGTACCGCCCAATGCGGTTACCTCTGGCAAATGGGCCGTCACCTTTGGCGGCGTAAACCAATACGGTAATCGATCATACAATTCAGGATTGGGTTACCGGCGCAACCCGCCGGGCTACATTCCTTACTACGCTGCAGCATACCCGTTCCTCTACTCTTACCCTTACTTTGATAACGCGCCGCCACCAAGTGGCGGAGAGGCATATGGGCCGCCGCCGCAGCAGGATCAGCCACCCTCGGATCTGATGATGGAGTTGGATTCGATTCACCAGGAACTTGCGCAATTGAAGCAGCGGCAAGACCAATCGCCCTACGGGATGCGACAAGAAGAAGCGGGTCCAGTGGTTGAAGGGAGGCCTTCGAAGCCTACCGATCCACCGCTGATCCTTGTTTTCCGCGACGGAACACGGACGGAAGTGCGCGACTTTGCCGTGGTAGGCCAGATGTTTTGGGACTTATCGGGTCATCCAACGCGTAAGTACCCGATATCCCAGCTAAATCTCGACGCATCTATCCAGGCCAACGAAGAGCGCGGTGTCGAGTTCCCAGCGGTTCCGGCGGCGAAGTAGAGCGTCGATACAGCCTCGAAGCCGTGTTTGCTTGCGATGAGTTGCCGGTTTCCCGACAGTCCTTCAGCAACCGCTGACAGCCTGCGCAACGTCAATTGGCTTCTAGCCTACGCGGTGGCTGGTTTGGGGAAGCTGTCGATTGCTGCCTGCTCGTCTTCAAACGTGGGGAAAATGGTGTGCAGCTTTGTCAGCTGCATCAAGTCTTTCATTTTGGTCTGCAGGTTGAGGAGTTTCACCGCGCCACCGTGGTTTGCAGCGGTCGTATAGGCGCCTACTAATTCGCCCAGGCCGGCGCTATCGACATAGCCCACCCCGCCCATGTTCAGGACGATGTTCTTGGTGCCCTGGCTGAGCAGCGATTTCAAATTGTCCCGAAGAATGCCGGTGTTCTCACCGAGGGTAATCTTCCCTTCGAGATCGACTATAGCTACGTTTCCAAAGTGTCTGATGCTTGCGTTAAGCGACATGTGGCGAATCCTCGTTTAGTGAAAACCAGTGTTTACAGCAGCGTGGCACGCCGCTGCGACACCTGTCAATCCTCGATAGTACCGCGGCCGCTATTCCGGTACCAGATAGGGCCGGATAACAGCTCGGGCCGGGGCACCGTCCGCGCCTTGAATTCGAAGTGGAAGACAGATCAGATCGTACAGGGCGGGCCGCACGTTTTCGAGATTCAAACCCTCCAGTATCCAGATGCCGGCGCGAAGCAGGATTCGATGAGTCTCGGCGCCGTCGGACTCCCAGGCACCGATCGAAAGGCAATCGATGCCGACCATGCGGATACCGAGGTTCGCCAGATATCGTGCTCCCTCGGATGAAAGCGACGCGAAGTTCGGATCGAACTCATTGCGATACCAGGGGGTCAGCGAGTTCCTGGTTTTCAGCAACAAACGGTCGCCGGGCTTAATGGGGTGCTGCGACAGGTGCTCCGGGCCGATGCGCATCGCATCAGCTTGGATTTCGATCACGCGGGCTGGACCAATCGCGGCGTCCAGTGGGAACGTATCCAGAGCCGCGCCTTCGGCGAGAAAATGCCGAGGCGCATCGATGTGCGTGCCGGTATGGGCGGTCATCTTGAGGAACGTGACGTTCGCCTCCTCGCCCTGGTCCATATCCAGCAACCGTTCCAGGATCGGTTCCGGATCTCCAGGCCAATGGACGGTCCCGGTGTAGAGGGGGATTGAGATATCGACCCAGGCGGACATTCGAGCTCCTTTGGAAATGGTAACCGCAGGGGCCAAAGGGGCCCGCACGATGGCCCTGATCACGAAGCGGCTCCGCTATTACAAACCCAGCACAGGCGTCCAGTTGGCGGCGGGCAGCCATTCGCGAAAGCGCTTCAGCAAGGCTTTCGCCTCCGCTTGGTCGAGACGATCCGCGATGCGGCAGCTCTTGCCTTGATAGTTGAATGCCAGGCTTCCCCGAATGACCCGAAAACTTCGCCAAGGCCACAGAATTCGCCGTGCCGTCTCAGAGGTCACGTGCAAATCGCGAACTTCCGCGAGTGAATAGACTCTTGTCCAGCCGAACAAACCTTGACGGCGAACGACGCTCAAGATGGACTGGTGTACAGTAATCTCCTCGCGTCCCCACAAACGCCATGCCAGACGCACCAAAGCCAGCACCGACAGTGTGGTGAGGAAAAGGAATGCCGCAGCCGAAATCATGTAGTTCTGGAGCATCTGCGGGGGAGGCGCGGTTCTGGCAACTTCGAACGCGAGCAAGCTCCAAATGAGAATCGCGTAGACGTCAACGGACAAGCTGTTCCAGGTGCGCACCGGTGCGATTTCGATGGTGAATTGGCCTTGGTCCTCAAGTGTCTTCATCGCGTTGGGTGGGTTGATTACAGAGGGCTGCTCGCTGCCTGCTTGTTCCAGAGATAGCCCGTTGCCGTGGGGAGCGCAAGTATGACGCGTACACCGTTTCGCACCACCAGCTTTATGCAATAGAGACTCCGCGATACACTCTTCAACGATGCGTCATTCCAATCCAGTCCGCCGTCTCCATTCGAGCCTTCCGCATGTTGCCGCCGGCGTTCTCTTTCTGTCACTTGGTTTTCTTAATGCCTACGTCCAGGTTCCAGCGAAGGCGGCGGAGCCGTCCCCTACCGGAACGGGCCTCGATATCGATCAACTGAAGCTGATCCATCCCCGGCTCCAGGAACTGGTGGATCGGGAGACGATTCCGGGAGCCGTTGCCTTGGTGGAGCGGCACGGAGAGGTCGCTTACCTGGATGCGGCCGGCTACCAGAATTGGGACAAGAAAACGCCCATGCGTACCGATTCCATCTTCCAAATCATGTCAATGACCAAGCCCTTTACAGGCGTTGCCATCATGATGCTGGTGGAACAGGGAAAGCTGGAGTTGCGCCGGCCGGTTTCTGACTATTTGCCGGAGTTTAAGGACCAGGAAGTGGAGGAGGTTTCGTTTAATAACCAAGTGACGCTGCACAAGCCGGTGAATCCACCTACCGTGTGGCAGTTGATGTGCCACACCTCGGGGTTGAACGGAGATCCGGAAGGAGAACTCGCGGACAACCCGCGCACTATGCGTGCGACGCTCGCGGATGCGGTGAACTACTACGGACACCAGCACCTCAAGTTCGAACCGGGGACGCATTGGCGCTACAGCAACATGGGCATCGCGACGCTAGGACGCCTGGTCGAAGTGGTGAGCGGAGAGGAGTACGTCCACTTCATCCAAACTCATTTGCTGGCGCCGCTCGGTATGAATGACACCTTCTTCTTTGCTCCCAACGATAAGAAGGACCGCATCGCCATGGTGTACAAGCATCAGGACGGCAAACTGGTTATATCTGGCAGCGAGATCCTGGCCGGCGATCCCACCAAATATCGCGAAGGCGCGAAATATCCAGCGCCCGAGTTTGGACTCTACTCCACGGCGCCCGACTTGGCGAAGTTCTACACGATGATTCTCAAAGGCGGCACGATCAACGGCCACCGGTACGTCTCGAAGCAGACCATCGACACGATGCGCACCGTGTTCACCCCTGACGTAACTCCCTCCGGTTGGCTGGGCGGCACCGGATACGGCCTCACATTTGAAGTGGTCAACAAACCGCAGGGGCAGCTCTTGTTGAGTTCGCCCGGCGCGTTCGGACATGGCGGCGCGTTCGGGACGGAAGGGTGGATGGACCCTCAGAACGATCTCATTCGCATCCTGATGACGCAGGTGTCGGATGGCACCGCGGGGCCTGCCCGCTCTGTGGTGATGCAGATTGGTGAAGCGGCAGTGTTGCAATAAAGGCAGAGCGGACAGGAGGCGGCGTGAAGAGAAAGTATCTCGTTATTCCCTCAACCGTGTTGTTAATTGCGACCTGGGCAGCCAGCCAGCCGACGACGGCCGGCTCTGGTGGTCCGCGCTACGCGCTCACCGCGGAGGAGACGGCGGCCGGGTGGAAGCTTCTGTTCGACGGCGTCAACATGGATGCCTGGCAGGATCCGACGCATTTGCAGCCTCCCGGGGATGCCTGGTCAATCGAGGATGGTTGCCTCGCAGCGAAACCGCATCCGCTGATCACCGAAGACCTGGTCAGCAAGGAGACCTATCAGGACTTCGAACTCGCCTTCGATTGGAAGATCTCGAAAGGCGGCAACAGCGGCCTGAAATACCGGATCCAGGAGTTTCCCATTCTAGTCAATGCGGAGCATGTGCCACGCGGAACGAAGTTTGAAGGCCTGGTTGACGCCGCGATCAGGGATCACGTCACCGACCGCAGCGTTATCAAGGGGGGCGAGAGAGCGCAAATCTACGTGGTCGGTTTCGAGTACCAGTTGATCGACAACGGGCGGCACCCGGACGCCCTGCGAGGGCCCCTGTATCAATCCGGTTCGGTATACAGCATATTCCCCCCTTCGCGCGATGTCACCCGGCCCGTGGGCGAGTTCAATCATTCGCGGCTCGTGCTAAAAGGCAATCACGTCGAGCATTGGTTAAACGGCGAGAAAGTCGTTGATGCGGAACTCGATTCCACCCAACTGAAGGAAACGCTGGTGAAGCGGTGGGGCACGGACTCGCCGGTCTACAACCTGCTGGTCAACCAGCCGAAGAAACTCTGCCCCATCAGCTTGCAGAATCACGGTGACGCGGTATGGTTTCAAGCCATTAAGATTCGCAGGCTCTAGGCGATGCTAAAACAAGAGCGCGATCCGCCTGCTTGCTCCGAGGCGGAGAGCGACGAGCGCGGTTGCTCTGAAAACACCCGGAGAGTTTCGCTCCGTCACTATCGAGTTTCCGAAGCTTTTGTCGCCCGCTTCCTCACGGTCACGGCTTCGATCCGCTTGCTGACGCGCGCTGTTCAGTGCTGGGGTATTAC
>JBAUOG010001304.1:0-2541 GCA_049579625.1 Bryobacteraceae bacterium | reverse complement strand
TACTGGGCTTTATTTCGCGGCAGGTAGACGCTCTATTCAAATTAAAAAACAAATTCTGAAACACAAACGGCTCCTGGGAACGGTGATTGTCGCCGCGGTCGCACTGCTTGTGCCTCTCAAAGCTCAGTTTCTGGGCATCGGTAGCCTAGTCTTCGATCCAACATCGTTCGCGAAACTCGTGCAGCAGTATGCGCAGCAAGTTCAGCAATACTTACGCCAAGCGGAACAGTTGGCACAGGAGGTTCAGACCGCCGAGAACACGCTGAATCACTATGAATTGGCCCTCCGGCAGGCCCAGTATTTCAGCAGCAAGCAGTTGTGGCAGGCATTCTCGAACTTGCTCTGGCGCGACTCGGCACAGAACGTCCTGGGCGAAACAGCCCAGTGGAACAGTGCGATCAATGGAGATGCAAGTCTCGCGCCAGTCGCCTGGAGCAACGCGACCACAGCCCTCGGCAACTCTGGGTGGTTGCACAGTGAGCCACTCGGATCGAGTCCCAACGTGTCAGATCTCGCGACCGTCGAGATCGCGGATGCCACCAGCATCAATACGCTTCGGACGCTGGCCGATTTCCGCAATGCCCAAATTGCGAATGCGGGCGCCCTGGAAAGACTTGAGAACAATGCACTCGACAACGGCGCCGAGACCAACGTACAGGTCCGGCAGTTGAATCTGGAAGCTGCTGGAACCGTCCAGATGTTGCGCAATCAGCAGAACATCATTGACGTCCTGGGCTACCAGCTCGAACAGCAAATGATCGTGAACAAGCCCGTTCGGGACGGCATTGCCGCCACGTTGAGCCGGTACTCGGCGATGCAGGCTTACCAGCAGACTGAGCCCACTGCGATCGGTTCGCCGCAGGCCACGTTTGTTGGTTATCAGATTCCGTAAGTCATGCCGTCCAGGAAAACAAACATGCGCTACCGACAGCGAACCGTCTTACACATCATCGTTTTCCTGGGTGCGGCGCTCCTCCTTCCGTCGTCACTCATGGCGCAGGCGGGGATTCCGCCGACCCAGAGCACGCTCGACATGATCTCCTGGGTGACCACCGCCATCACGCAACTGGTGACCACAAACGTTGGCGTGTTCGTCGCCGATGGGTTGATTCTGGCCAAACTGATTGCCATTTATCTGCTGATGGTCCGCGGCGCGACCTACATGATGCGCGCCATGACGATGCACTGGCCGATGACGCCGCTCGATGACCGTGGTCTCTTCATTGGCAAGTTTCTGGCGGAGTTGGGAATGCTTCACTACTACTCGAACCCGCTGCCGGGAGTCGCTTTCTCGTTCCACCAAATCTTTAGCGAGACCGCCCGGCACATGGCGGCGCTCATCGATTTGAGCATCCTCGACCAGCTGGTCCAGCGCATCCAGGCCATCACCTCCGGCCTCGAAAAGCCGGGATTCACCGACATTATCGGAATCATCGTCTACGGCTACACACTGATTGAGATGGGTATTGTCCAGGCGGTTCTGTTCTTTGTCACGTCGTTCGGATTCGTCGCGATTGGCCTGGGTTCGTTGCTCGGACCGCTGTTTATTCCCTTCTATATGTGGCCCACCCAAGCCGGCAAGTTCTACCGCTGGCTCGACTACATGATCGTCTATTCCTTCTATCAGGTCGTGGCAACAGCCTTCGTCTACGTCTGGACCAACGTCATTGTCTATTTCTTTGACCACGCGATTCATGGTGATTACGGGCTCGGGCATCTGCTGATCCTGATCGTCCCGTTCCTGGCGCTCAGCGTCACATTCGTCATTTCGATGTTCAAAGTCCCCGCGATCGCCGCCGAGTTGTTCGGCGGAATGGGCTCGACCGGAGCGCAGATTGCGGGCTCGATCAACAACGCCGCACGGGCCGCCATCGCCGGGCTCGCTTCTTGAGGACCTACCTATATGTCAACTACACCCGAGTTCTTTCCCGTCTCCGAAGACATATATAAGGACGCCGAGGAGGAGTTCTACGGCCACCATGAGCGCCTGGAACGCCAGCTGAAGCACTCCCGCTTTGTGATCGGATCGCTGGCAGTGACCGCCGCGGTGGCGCTGGCCACGACGGGCTATCTGGCATCCCAGGTCGGCAAAAAGCCGGTGCATGTGATACGGATTAACGACGTCGGACGCGCCGAAGCGCTCGCCTATTTCGACGATTCGTACCGGCCGCAAGCGCCCGAAGTGCGCTACTTTCTCGCTCACTGGGCACGCCAACGCTATACGAGGAACCGTCAGACGACGCTCGTCGAATACCCCCAGAACTATTTCTTTCTCGAGCGGACCTTAGCTGAGCGCCTCATGAATCACGACCAGGTTGACAACAGTCCCGGCTCCATCCGGCAGTTTGACGCCGGCAATGGCGAGGAGGTCAGCGTCACGATCACCAACGTCGTCGTGAAACGGTTGATCCAGTTGCCGTACCAGGCGGACGTCTATCTGAACCGCACTTACCTGGGCTCCGGGGGTACGGTGACGCACAAGGATTCGCTCATCATCCCGGTGACTTTTTCGCTCAATCCGGCGCAGGTCAAGAACAATCT
>JBAUOG010001303.1:0-2778 GCA_049579625.1 Bryobacteraceae bacterium | reverse complement strand
CGCCAATTCCTCCGCAATTCCCACATACTTCTGCGCCCGGCTTGCCGCACAGAGCGGGACAAAAATATTGCTCGCGGGAGACGGCGGCGACGAGTTGTTCGGGGGCAATGAGCGCTACCGGACGGATCGCATTTTCGGAATCTACAGGGACCTGCCGCATATCCTGCGCAAGGGCCTGATCGAGCCCGCGCTGTCGGTGCTGCCGCGAAATACCGGCATCGTGCAGATGGCGCGGAGCTATGTGCGCCGCTCCAATATGCATCCGCTCGATCGCTTCTTCTCCTATCAGTTCCTCTCCGCCCATGACGTTACCGCAGTGTTTGAACCGGACTTCCTGGCGTCTCTCAACGGGTACTTCGTTCTGGAGGTGCCCTCTCAGTACTACCGGGAGGGGCCGGAAAAAGAACATCTGGACCGGCTGCTTTACGTCGACGTCAAGATGACCCTGGGCGACAGCGACTTGCCGAAGGTGACCGGCATGGCGGAGTTGGCAGGCATCGGGGTGCGGTTTCCATTTCTCGACCGCGACGTGGCGGAATTTTCCGGGCGCTTGCCTGCCCGCCTGAAAGTGAAAGGCTTTGATAAGCGATACCTCTTCAAACGGGCCTTCCGGAACCTGCTTCCGCCCGAAGTGATACGCAAAAGAAAACACGGGTTCGGGATTCCGGTATCACGTTGGCTGAAGTCCGACCCGAAGCTGCGGCAGCTCACGTGGGACACGCTATTCTCCATGCGCGCAGTCACCCGGGGATACTTCCGAAAGGCCTTCATTGAAGATCTGTTCCAGAAATTCGAGGCGGATGACTCCACATACTACGGCGACAATGTATGGACCTTTCTGGTTCTCGAGCTATGGCATCGACAGTTCGTGGACGAGTGTGCGAAGGTGCCCGCATGAGAGTTGTGGAGATTCGGACCGAGACGGAACTGCGTGCCTTACGAGATGCTTGGACGAAGCTTTTGCCTGCCACAGCTTCTCACACGATTTTCCAGACTTGGGAATGGGTGAAGGCCTGGTGGTCGGCGTACGGCAAGGCCGGCGAACTGTGCGTGCTGATGGTATTCGACACAGATGGGACTTTGCGGGGCATTATTCCTCTGCGGTCGGGTACGGCATCGCGGTACGGGCGGACAGTGCCGGTGCTGGATCTTTTGACCGACGGCTCGAATGACGCTGATTACCTCGATTTTATTGTCGCTGACGGCTATGAGACCGCGGTCATGGATGCGGTTCGGGAACTTCTGGCGGAGCGGTTGAGGAGGGGGACAGTGCTGCGGCTGAATGAAATCGCCGAGCATTCTCGAACGATTCCGCTCGTCCGCTCGCTGGCCACATCGGAGCGCCTGATTTGGCAGGAGGCGGATGTTCCTTGCACTACCGTATCGTTGCCGGACACATGGGAGGAGTATCTCTCGACGCTGCGGCCCCGGTTCCGCGGAAAGATCCGGTCTACCCTGCGGAATCTCGAGGCGCGCCCCGAGGTGTCCTTCGGCATCTGCCAGACGTCGGAAGATCTCGCGCGGCTGCTGCCTGCACTGTTCGAACTGCATACCAGGCGGTGGGAACTGGACGGAAAACCGGGTGTGTTCGGCTGGGCGCAAAAGCGCGACTTTTACCGGAAGCTTTCACCGTTGCTGCTGCAGCGCGGTTGGCTGCGCTTCACCTGGCTCGCCTGGAACGGACATATTCTGGCGTGCCAATACGGTTTCGCCTCCGCGAACACATACTTTCAGTTGCAGGAGGGTTATGAGCCGGCGTCCGAGCACTGGAACGTGGGCATCGGACTCCGGGCGTGGTCGATCCGTGAGTTCATTGCGAACGGAATGCGGGAGTACGACTTTCTGGGCGGTATGGCGCGATCCAAAGTGGATTGGGGCGCGCACCAGAAGCTATCAAAGCAACTGCTGCTTGCCCGTCCGGGAATAGCCAACCGGGTGTTCTGCTGCGGCCCCGAATGGGAGAGGCAGGCTAGGGAATTCGTAAGCGGAATTGTGCCCCAGAGAGTCCTTGCGGCCCGTCAGTCATTTCTGGCTCGCGGAAGCCGAAACGGACAAACCGATTCTCCACTGGCGGCTTCGTGGGTCCGGAAGGCCGCGGCGCGCTGTTACGTCAACTCCCCACTGCCGGCCATGATGCGACCGCTCCGCGACCGTTACCGCGTCTCGGGGCGTAACAAGTTGCAGGGGATCTCCTGGCAAAAACGAGCGGAGCCGTCGGCCCGAATCTTCTTCTATCATCGCGTCAACGACAACCGGGACCCGTTTTTCCCGGCTTGTTCCACGGACGTGTTCGAACGGCAAATCCGGTTCCTGGCTAAGCATTATCAGGTCGTCAAGATGGCCGAAATGCTCGATCGTCTGGAACAGGGCGACCCGTCCGGACATATGGTCGCTATCACGTTTGATGATGGCTACGAGGACAGCTATCAGCAGGCGTACCCGATTCTGCGGCGTTACAACCTGCCAGCGACTATTTTCCTGACCACGGCGCCCATCGACCACCGGCAACCGTTGTGGTTCGAGAGCCTCGCGGCGGCTCTCAAAAGCACTAGCCATGATCACCTCGACGTGGAGATCGATATTCCCCGGCGGTTCTGGCTACGCACCGAAAAAGAACGTCTCGATGCTAACGCCAGGATTTTCAGCCTGCTGCGGAGCCTGTCCGACGAGCAGCGCCGGCTTCGTTATGAAGAGTTGCTCAGGATGATTGGCGCTTCCGGCGATGCGGATCGCAAAGACAAAATGCTGAGCTGGGATCAGGTACGAGAAATGCAACAG
>JBAUOG010001302.1:0-2549 GCA_049579625.1 Bryobacteraceae bacterium | reverse complement strand
TGATGAAGAAGCGGGCGTGTTCACGGAGCTCGTCCGGGGCTGCGCCGTTGGTCAGGTGGTGGATGGAGGATGCGGTGAGGCGGTCGCGGCGAAGCTCGCGGTCTTTCTGGGCGGCTTCGAGGCGGTCGCAGAGGGCCATTAGCTCGTCCACCTTAGCGACGATACGATGTTGCTCGGCGAGGGGAGGAATGGGTATTGGCAACTCTTCGATCTGTTGCCGGCTGACACTTGGGAAGGCGATGCCCCGGCCCATGGCAATAATGGACGCCCGTAGCCGCCAGATGAAGAGTCGTACATACCGGTCGGCAAAGAAGGGGCGGATTGCAGCAACGCCACGACCGATGCAAGCCCGGAATCCGGCGATGTTCGTCCGACCTGTCGTGGAACCCCTGTGACGCAAAGAAGAAGATCGCCCTCTTCACAGATATTCGTAGGGGCCGTCGTGTATTGGTTTACGGTTGTTTTGCCGAATGGCCCTTCGGAAAACTCAACCGGGCCGTTGATGAGCGGAATGCCCTCCCCGGTCTTGTTGTAGGTGCTGCCCGGCGGGCTTTGGCCCATCACGATCTGAGTAATGGTGCCCAGCCTGGCCCAACACCAGCTTGCCGGGATGTCGAACCAGGTCTCGTTGCGGCCTACCTGAGGAAGAGGCGCCTGTTCCTTCATCAGGCCCTCTTTGATCCGTCTATCCTTCTCTGCGTGAATCCGCTGTAGCAGCTTCGACGCAGGTTCGTCCTTCGGGTCTTGATCTACGAGTTTGCCCCGCACCGCCAGCTCAAGCACGAATTGCCGCAACCGCGGCACTGCGTCCGGGGCCTCGCTGGTGCGATCGAAGTACTTCAACAGAACTTCGGCGTTCATCGAAGCAACGCCTCGCCCAGGGTTGCTTTCAGTTGGTCGCGGAGCGAGCTGGCCTGTGCTTCCGCCCCATCAAATTTGTCAGGCCTGGCCCACCACCAGCTTGCGGGCAGCTCATAAGGGCCGTCTTCTGCGACGGACGGCGACTGGGCGGGACGGTCACTGGTTCCTGGTGCCCTGGTTGGGCTTCCACGTTCATCCGCTTGCTTACGCGCGCGGTACTGTGCTGGAGACGGCATCCTCGCCAGTAATGCCGAGGCCGATTCGTCGTTGGGATCTTGCTCAACCAGCTTTCCCCGCACCGCCAAGTCCAACACAAACCGCCGCAAGCGCGGTACGGCATCCGGGGCCTCGCTGATGCGGTCGAAGTACTTCAACAGAACTTCGGCGTTCATCGAAGTAGTGCCTCGCCCCGGATTGCTTTCAGTTGGTAACGAAGCGAGTTGGCCTGTGCTTCCGCCTCATCCAATTTGGCAAGCCTGGCCCGCCGCCAGCTGGCGGGCGGTTCATAAGGGCGGCCTTCTGCGCCGGACGGCGACTTAGCGGGACGGTCACTGGTTCCTGTTGCTCTGATTGGGCTTCGCTGTTCAGCCGCTCCGTCGAAGATGATCCCGGATGTAGCGTTGTGCGGGTTAGTATCCGCTCCCTGGCTCCGAGGCGGAGAGCTACGGTCGGGGTACTGTGCTGTGTAGGGGGGCTGCGCCGCGATCATTGTCATTTGTTCCGGTGGGTTACGGCCCATCAGGGCTTGCTTACGCGCGCGGTCCTGTGCTGGAGACGGTATCCTCGCCAGTAATGCCGAGGCCGGCTCGTCGTTAGGGTCTTGATCTACGAGTTTGCCCCGCACCGCCAACTCAAGGACGAATTGCCGCAAGCGCGGCACGGCGTCCGGGGCTTCGCTGATGCGGTCGAAGTACTTCAGCAGAACTTCGGCGTTCATCGAAGCAGCGCCTCGCCCAGGATTGCTTTGAGTTGGTCGCGGAGCGAACTGGCCTGTGCTTCCGCTTCTTCCAGTTTGGCGAGCAGCGTCTCCGGGTCGGCATGATCGTCGGCGATGGTGTGCGGGTTCTTGAAGTCCAGGTTGTATCCGCGTGCTTTCACTTCGTCGGCGGTTACTCTCCACGCAACTTCGTTCGACTCCCGGCCTTCACGCTTGGGGCCGCCCCACCATGCCACGCAGTTCTGGAAGTGCTCGATGCGGATGGGCTTGGTCATCGAGTAGGCTTTCTGGCCGTCGGGCACGCGATGTTCGTAGAACCAGATCTCGCTGGTGGGCTCGCCCTTCTCGAAGAAGAGCAGGTTGGTACCGATGCTGGCGTAGGGCTTGAAGACGCTGTTCGGAAGGCGAACGATGGTGTGGAGGCTGCACTCCTCCATCAGGTGCTCTTTCAGACGCGTTTTGACGCCTTCGCCGAAGAGCGATCCATCGGGAAGCACGACGGCGGCGCGCCCGCCGGGCTTCAGGAGGCGAATGATAAGGGCCAGGAAGAGGTCGGCAGTTTCCTTAGTGCGGAAGTGCTGGGGGAAGTTGCTCTCGATGCCGTCCTCTTCGCGGCCGCCGAAGGGGGGATTGGTGAGGACGATGTCGACGCGGTCGGACGCGCCGTAGCTGATGTAGGGCCGGGCGAGGGTGTTGTCGTGGCGGACGAAGCTGGGGTTCTCGATGCCGTGGAGCAGCATGTTGGTGACGC
>JBAUOG010001301.1:0-2055 GCA_049579625.1 Bryobacteraceae bacterium | reverse complement strand
CCAAAACGGGTATCGCACACCGACGATTGAAGCCAACGCTTGGCATTGTCGACCCTGAAAACACCGTATCGCTTCCGTGCGCCGTTGCGGCGTCTTCGGGCATTGACGTCCTTTGTCACGCCATTGAATCATGGACCGCGGCTCCGTACGCATCGCGGCCTCGCCCCGAGCGCCCCCTCCTCCGCCCCGCTTATCAGGGCGCGAATCCGATCAGCGATATATGGAGTTGCGAAGCGCTGCGGCTCACGGCCCGCTACATCCGCCGCGCCGCCGCGGATCCTTCCGATACGGAAGCGCGCTCGGCCATGTTGCTCGCGTCCAGTTACGCCGGCATCGGATTCGGGAATGCAGGAGTGCATCTGCCGCACGGCATGTCCTACCCGGTATCCGGCCTCAATCGTGGGTATCGCGCGCCAGGATATGACGCGGTCGATCATCTGCTCATTCCGCACGGGATTTCCGTCATCATCAATGCACCCGCCGTTTTCCGGTTTACGGCCCAAGCCGATCCCGGGCGGCATCTCGAAGCGGCGCGCATTCTCGGAGTGGACGTTTCGCGGGCGAAGCCGGAAGATGCGGGTGCGATCCTCTCCGACTGCCTACTCCAAATCATGCACGACCTCAACCTGCCCACGCACCTTTCCGAGCTGGGCTATACGGCCTCAGACATCCCGGACCTGGTCGCCGGCACCCTTCCGCAACATCGTGTGATCAAGCTCTCGCCACGTCCGGCATCTCCTGAAGACCTTGCCCGACTGTTTGAAGAAACTCTCTGAGCGCGCTTTACTCTGGCATGTTCCATAGCAAATGAGGTCAGCTGGACGTTCTCTGGGCGGCCTTTTGTACTAACGAATTCAGAATTCTTTCACAGTCGGGCCGCCCCACCGATTCTGCATAGTTGGGAGTTCCTCAAGGTCACGGCGCGCCGACTCCGCAATCTCAGACGGGTGTATGATTCAGTCACTCATGAGGGTTGAAGCACCGAACCACAAAATGACCGTTTGGTTATTGGCGGTCGCGCTGTTTCTCATCGTAGTGATCTGCTCTCTGGCAACGCAGGGCTTGAGTTCGTCGCCGGCCCCCGCTCCCGCTAGAACGCATGGGCCCTACACCACCGACTTTTCCCGCGCAGAGAATCCGATTTCGGAAGGCGGCAAATGGCTGAATGGCCAAAGCGACGGGCTGGATTGGACCAATGTCCGTACGGCCCCTGGCTTCGCATTTGGGACCGAAATAGCAGGGAACCGACCAAAGCCACAAAAATACGACGACTCAACCGCCATCTTGAAGGGTAGTTGGGGACCGAACCAAACAGCCCAAGCTACCGTCCGGTCGGTGAACCCGAATCAGGACGGCAAGGTCTGGGAAGAAGTGGAGTTGCGTTTGCGGAGTTCCCTTTCTCCCCACAACTGCACGGGATACGAAATCATGTTTCGCTGCTCCAAAATTCCCAAGGCGTACTGCAGTATCGCCAGATGGGAGGGGCCGTTGGGAAAGTTCACCATGTTAAAGGAGGCGTTCGGTTCGCAGTACGGGGTCAAGGACGGAGACGTGGTGAAGGCCAGCATGGTTGGAACGATTCTTACGGTCTACATAAATGGCAAGCAAATAATTCAACTTAGCGACGACGAATTCGCGAACGGCAATCCAGGCATTGGGTATTACCTCGACGGGGCGACGGGCGTGATGGAAGACTATGGGTTTTCCAGTTTTGTGGCAACCGATAGATAACTTCGGAGTGCAATTATTCACTTCAAATCAGCTCGGATGTACTTCGAGTGCTGTTCGACGGTCCTTACAACGGGAAAGTAAATCGCCAACGCCGCCGACGCGTGTCGTAGGAAAGACGGTCCTGTCAAGCTTCCGGATAGGTCCCGGGTGACGGGCAAACCGAAAGTTGAATTGTTCGACGGAGTGTCGGATCGCGCTCAGGCCGAATCACGCATTTAAACCGGCCAATGTTCTAAGTGAGGGATTGGCGCTGAGTCGGGGAAAGCGATATTCTTTTTTCGTTCGAAGCTAACTTAACCGGAGGGTGAAGGCGCAGGTTAGCAG
>JBAUOG010001300.1:0-3304 GCA_049579625.1 Bryobacteraceae bacterium | reverse complement strand
GCCCAGTTTTGGCGACGACGACATGAACGCAATTACGAGAAGGCTCAACCGGATTGAGCATCAATTAAACCCGACGCCTCCCAAGCCGCGAACGTGGTTTCGGGTCGTGATTCGCAGGGAGGATCCTGACGCGCCCGTGACTCGCAGCCTGGGCCGTGAGCCGAGCTTCGAAGAGGCGACGTGCACTCGATCGCTCTATCCGGATGGCACGCTCTGGGAGGTCGTGCGCCTTGACAAGATCAGCGAGGACGGCGAGCAACCGACCGACGCTGAGCTGAACACCTGGATTGCCGGCTTCCCGATAGAGCCTTTGCGGCCGTGGCAAGGCTTCACGCAATGACGAACAAGACTCTTGCGCGGCGACTCGAACGCCTTGAAGCACGCTTGCTGCCGGCCACCGAGGAACGGGTCCTCATCCTTAACTTCATCACGGCGGGCGGCGAGGTTGTCGGCACTAAAGAGTTCAGATGGTCTTTAGATCGACGACCGACTAAGAGAATTAGGCGCTGGTGGCGGCGAAAGCAATCGGCAGCCGTCTTCAACGGCTCGAAGAGCAAGCTAAACCCAGGGTGAACGAGAGCGGAGAAGCCGTCGCCGAGGTGATTCGAGCACGGCGCAGGCGGCGTTTGGAGAGAGTCGGGCTGCCGTATGAAGAGCGGCCATGGGAGTTTTTCGCTGGCGCTCCATCGACGAACTGAAGCGAGACTCAAATTGACCAGGGCTGCAGCTTGGTGCTCGTTCAGAAGCGCTTTATCCGGTTCCTTCGAGGCGGGCGGCAACACTGCAACTGGCTTTGGTGCCGGGAGGTTCTGCCAGTACTGGAACTTAAGTGGGTCGACTTCCTTTGACTTCCAAGCTTCTCTCCTGTTAGCGTACTAACTACACGATGCCGGGAGTAACCGAAACTCGTCAGAAAGAATACCATGCCAACTAATGAGGAATTGCCCAAGAAGTCTGAATCCCTGAAGGACCAACCTGCCACCGCAGAATTGGAACACACAAACGAAGAGCTTAAGCCTGAGGACGCCGAGGAGATTGCGGGCGGCGTAAGGTATTATTAGATAGGGTCTACTGTCAAACTCGGGTTGGGCAAAGGTAGTGGTCGCCGATCGCGCCTTTGCCTCACGCCAGCGTTAGGTGCGGCCCCCGTCGCAGAGCAAGGCGGCACTTGCACCTCTAATAAGTGAAGATCCTACCTGTTCATTCGTCCCACCCAAGCAACCCGCTGAAACTTCCGGCTTTCCCACTCGAAACGCCGTATCCTGTTCACCAAAGGCAATCGGGCAACCTCAGGTCACAAACCAGGACACATATCCTACGAGCATGCGTCGCGCCAGCGGAGCGTGCTTTCGGCAGCCCTAGCTGGCGGCCTGCGCCAAAGGTGTCGCAAGAAGGTATCGAAACTCTGACCGCATTGATTTAGAGGCCAGAGGCCCGAGGATGCGGCGACCTGAAAGCGGTGGACGGCCGAAACAAAACGGTGCTAATCTGTTTTAAAGCTGTTTCCTGCCCGATAAGGCCTTGTGCGACGTTTTCCGGCGGGATGCTCGCCATTGAAGCCAGGACGCGCCAGGTTGATCGCGGTGCTGGAAGAACTCTAAGAGCTAATTGCCTCAAACGAACACTCATTTTGATCAGGAGCAGGTGGGGGAATGATGCCAGAACTTGAGCCAGAATACGATCCAGCCATTACTCGAGAATTACTGAATTCGCTCGACCCGACGCCGCTGTACTATTTTCGCGTGATGGACTTGCTAAGGCGCGCCGATGAGGCTTTATTGCAATCCATCAGCGAAGCGCTGGATGGTGAATGAAAGAAAACTCTATCGCTCTACAAGTCGCAATTACAGCGGATGGCGTCGAAAGCACTGGCGTCTTGATCTCTGCACAGCGCCATTTCATGCTTGTCTAAAGCGGCCAAGTTGAACACCTGTTGCTGAGGAGGACCGGGCGACCGCCCGGGCGGACAGTCTGGGATAAGGCGTTGTGGCGGCCTAAACGCAGATGGTACAGGACCTTAGCGGGATTTCGCCCGTTATGTCGTTAGCACCCTATCGGGATTGCCTCGGAAGGAAGAGTTCGGAATACAAGTGCTGTTCGCCGTTTCAGGGAGCGGGTTGAATGTTGCGGAACTCTACAACACAAGGCTTGAGTGGGCACCCGAAAGAAACCACCCAGCGGTGGAGAGATGTCCCTAACTACCGGCGCTGCCTTTGCTGACCAGGACCTTAACTTCAGCCCTGCGGTTCTCGGCCCGCCCGGCCTTGGTCTCGTTCGGCGCGGTTGCTCCGTACTCGCCCATCGCGCCTGGTGCCACGATGTGCCGCATGGGTACGCTGCACTGCTGGAACAGATAGGTGATCACGGCTTTAGCGCGGTTCTCGCTCAGCATCGTGTTCATCGCAGCTGCGCCGGCCGAGTCGGCATAGCCCGTCACCTCAATGAGGTATCCCTTCAGACCAGTGGCGGTTTCCGCCAGCTTTTTGAGTTCGTCCTGGTCCGCCGCCGAGAGCTTGGAGCTACCGCTGCTGAAATGCATGGTTGCCTGGCCCTTCACGTCATAGTCGCCCAACGCCATAAAGCGTTCGGTGTCCGCTGCACTGGCCGTCGCGTCCTCGGTAATCGCTTTTTCGCGGGCTGCGCCATTCGCCTGCTGCGCGGCGAGCTGCGCCTTCAGGTTGGCGATCTCTGCCTCATGTTCTTCGAGCTTCTGGACATTTGCCTCGACTTGCTGGACGGTGGGATGCAAACCTGCTTCGATCATCTCGGAGGTCTCCAGGTCGTCGCCATCGACGGTGATGGTTTTCGCTACAACCTGGCCATTCTCTCCAGCGGTTCCGTCAACGTCCACCTTGAGTCCGGGTATCAGCACCGTAGCGGCCATTTTATCTTTGCCCAAGCCAAAGAGACCCGTGTTGTCTTTCGTCACCGTGTCATCTGTGAGGACAACGATGACGTCACCACCCTGTGCGGTTGCCACGACCAACGTGTCTCCGATGCGGTTCTTGATCATTCCCTTCACTTCCTGGCCAAATGCAGATACCGTCGTCAGAGAGAATAATGCGATCAGAGTTACTAACGTCGACTTCCCCTGCATGGTATTTCTCCTTTCGATTGATTTATGACAATTCCGGCCGGCGCCGTAATCGTCTGCCATTGCAGTTTGATGGCCGGCAGTAAAACTGCCGGCCATCGTTGTTATCCATGCAGGAGCGAGTTCTCAGGCGTCGTGCTTTTGGCCCAGGAACTCCTTCGCTTTGGCAACTCCGGCGTCCCACTTGGCGAGCTGCTCAGGACTTATGAA
>JBAUOG010001299.1:0-3003 GCA_049579625.1 Bryobacteraceae bacterium | reverse complement strand
GGCTACGATCCCTCGAATCAGCGGGTCTACTCGAAGATCACGAACTTTGGTGCCACGACGGAGACATTCTACTTCTACGGCGCGGACGGCAAGAAACTCGGCGCCTGGACGCTCCAGCCCTTTTCGTCTACCATCACCCTCGCCTCGCTCAACACCTGGTTCGGTGGCCGGCTATTGAAGCCGCAAGACCGCCTCAACTCCATCGGCAAATACTTCCCCTACGGCGAAGACCGCTACAGCCCACACCCCGCCAACCCAACCAACGGCAAGGAAAAATTCGCCACCTACACCCGCGACGCCGAGACCGGCCTGGACTACGCGTATCAGCGCTATTACACCGCGGGGCTGGGAAGGTTCATGACGCCGGACCCCAAAGACGGCAGTGCCAGCCCTTACAACCCACAAAGTTGGAATCGATACAGCTATATTCAAGGCGACCCAGTCAACGGCAGTGATCCAACGGGGATCGACGCCACTTGCGGCGGCAGCTATATCAGCCAGGGGCTGACCGGTCCCTCCGGTGGCCAGATGTGCAGCTCATTCTCGGGATCCTCCATGACCGCTGCTCCTTCTGGACTCTCGAATCAGAGCGTCCTGCTCAATGGCTTCGGAGGTGAGGGCGCGGCAGGCGAGGCGGCCTACGCGCAGGACGTCCAGGCCATCTTTGTCGCAAACTACTTGATCGCCTACGCGGCCGCCCAGCAAAAGCAACAGCAACAAACTATGGAATTAGTCGCCAACGCATTTGCCGCCCTCGCCTCATACCTCGGTATTGGCAACGACGCGTCGGTTCAGGTGATCTTCCAAAAGATTGGAACCGCAATTTCTGTGCAGGCGCTCAACAGCAACAACCAAGCGTTTCAGCTGGGCGACCTGTCCTTAAACCCGAGCGCGGACGGAACAACAGATCCGTCGATCATCAGCCTGCTCTTCCACGGGCAGGGGAACTCCTCGTGGTACTTCGGCAGCGATCAGGCGTTTCACGTCGTGAACCTAGTGAATCTATCTGGTCAAGACCCCCTTTTCCAACAAGGGCTCCAATGGCACGTCGACATATACAACCCAACCTCTTCGCTAGGTAACTTACTTCAACATTTCTTCAGCGAGGTCATTCCGGGAATTGGCGTGAAGAGCCAGCAGGCTGCGACCGCCACATGCACGGTGAACGGGGGATGCAAGTGATGGGGGATCTGATGTCCTGGTCGTTAATTTGCCTTGCGGTCGCCCAGGCCATAACGGTGGATCCTATGACCCATGCTGATATCACTGTTCGGGTGATCTCAGCCAAGACAGGACGCCCAATGGCTGGGGCACCCGTGCGGCTTTCCGTAAATTCACGAGGCCGCAACGCAGGAATATGGGCATTCGACGAACGGGCCAGCACGGCCACCGACGGGACGGCGGTCTTTCGGGTCGCCCCGCTTCCAGAGCGGGGCTCGATCTTTGTTACGGAGATCGCAGCCGACTACTGCTCTCCGCCGATTTACGAACTCGATCGTGTCATCGGCACTGGCGTGGCGGAGTTTCGCGGTTGCCCCCATCGGTCCATAAAGGGTTTCGCTCTACCACCTAAGCCAGGTAAGATCGTCATGTACATCGGCGAATACTCGCGACTAGAGCGCGCACTCTATTTCCCCTGGGCCAATTGAGCGCCCCCGAGTCGAAATAGGCCACCTGGGGCCGAAGTGGCGTGTTCCTTTTGTCTCGGTGATAGCAGCGCCGTCGGTGCGGGGCCAAACGGCGGGTTGAGAATCTGGAACCTTCGCGGGAAGGCCTAAAATGCGACAAAGCTCAGGCAAGGACGTTTAAGCCAGTGGGCGCACTGACAAGCTGCTTAAGGGACGGCCGCAAGGCTAACGCCGGTCGAGTCAAAGGGGGAAGCCAAAGAATCCCCGGATTACCGGCGGCGCCGCCAACGGCTCTTGCGGCGCTCGTGTTCTTGGCGGCGCTCGTGACGGGATCCTCCGCAATCGGGAACGGCTTCGTCGGCCTCGACGACGAGCTGTACATCAGAGATAAGCCGTCTGCTGCAGGCCTTACAGGTCCGTCCATCGCCTTCGCTTTCACCTCTGTCAAAGATCTATATTGGCACCCGTTGGCATGGCTCAGCCATGAAATAGATGTCGAACTCTTTGGACAAAACCCAGATGGGCATCACGCAACCAGCGTTCTCCTGCATGCCATCACGGCCTCTCTACTGTGCCTCCTGCTTAGTCGGCTCGGAGCAACAGCGTTTCCAGCCGTCGCGGGGTGCCTCCTGTGGGCGTTGCACCCCCTGCGCGTCGAGTCCTTCGCGTGGGTCGCGGAGCGCAAGGATGTCCTCTGCGCCTTGTTCTGGATGGCAAGCGTACTGCTCTACTTGCGATTCATCGAGGGTCCTTCGAAGCGCCGATACGCAGGTTGGCTATTCTGCGGAGCGCTCGCGCTGATGTCCAAGCCCACCGCCGTTAGCCTGCCCGTCGTGCTTTTTTTGCTGGATTATTGGCCCAAGCGGCGAAGTGCCAAGCTGACCAGACTTCTGATCGAAAAGGTCCCATTGGCCGCAATGGCGGCCGTGGTCTTATACCTGGCAGTCCTGGGACAGGTAAGCTCCGGATCGACGTCCTACCTCTCGAACGTTGGCCTGGGCATTCGCCTCGGAAGTGCCGCCATCGGGTACGCGCGCTACCTGGGTAAGATGCTCTGGCCGCTGAATCTAGCCTGCTTCTACCCTTATAACCTAAGCCCGTCAGAGCCGACGGTGGTTCTCTCGGCCGTACTGCTTTGCGCGGGAGAAATGGGGACGGACGGAGTTTTAGTCCGATACTCCTCGGAGCAACCCCAGGGCGGCTCCAAGCCGGAAGAAATCTGCCTAGCTAGCTAGCGGTGCACAATCGCCGGTGGGTGTGCTGCATTCGGTGCTCACTGCAGGCCAAGAGTGAAACCCAATTGGGTCCGTCCCCCATTCCAGCCCAAAAAAACTCTTGACACGGACTACTGTGTGATACATAGTGTGTGTAGTAC
>JBAUOG010001298.1:0-2621 GCA_049579625.1 Bryobacteraceae bacterium | reverse complement strand
CGCTACGATGCTTCGACCGAGGGCAGCGAGACCGCCAAACAGGCGCTGAACGAAATCCGCGGCCTCCTGAATCGCCGCCGTTATATCGAGAATCTGGTCCGCGATGTAGATCGCGCCCTCAACCCGGCCGCTGCCACACTGGAGACTGTGGAGGATAAGCTTTGATGGCTGTGCATACATGGTTGAGGCGGAACAACCCTACTGAATCCAATGTCCACATTTCAAATTGACTTCGGCGAATCGCGCCGCTCAAAAATCGTCGGGATCGACCTGGGCACGACAAACAGCCTGGTTGCTTATATGGACCTGACGGGCCCAAAGATCGTAGAGGATGCCGAAGGCCGCAAGATCGTTCCCAGCGTCGTCTCACTGACGGAGTCGGGCCAACTGGTGGCCGGCGAAGAGGCGCGCGAACTTCTGCTCACCGCCTCCGATCGCACGGTCTATTCAGTGAAACGCTTAATGGGCAAGGGTGTCGCTGACGTCCAGCAGGAAATCAAACTCTTCCCGTTTCGCATTGATCCCAGCAGCACTTCGGTGATCCAACTCAAACTGGGCGACCGGACTCTGACGCCGCCCGAAATTTCGGCCGCGGTGTTGAAGCAACTCAAGCAGAACGCCGAACTCGCACTCGGCGCGCCGGTGTCGCAGGCTGTTATCACTGTTCCGGCTTACTTCAACGACGCTCAACGTCAAGCCACTAAAGATGCGGGCCGGCTGGCGGGTCTCGAGGTGCTGCGGCTGGTGAACGAACCCACCGCCGCATCGCTGGCCTACGGGCTCGACAAGCGCAAAGAAGGGATCATCGCGGTCTACGATTTCGGCGGTGGCACCTTCGACATCTCCATCCTCCGTCTGCATGACGGAATCTTCGAAGTCCTGGCCACCAACGGCGACACGCACCTCGGTGGCGACGATATCGACAATCTCTTGCTGCGGATCGCGTTGGAAGACATCGCCAGCGAGTGGGGCGTAGATCTATCGAAGGATACGGAGGGCGTGCAACGCCTCCGGCGTGCGGTGATTCACGCCAAAGAAGAACTGTCCTTTGTCCTTGAAACCACCATCGCCCTCAATTACCGGGGCAGAAGTTACCAACGCGCCATCAACCGCGAACTTCTGGAGCGCCTGATCGCCCCCATCGTCGAGCGCACGCTTGCGCCGTGCCGTGCCTGCCTGGCCGATGCCAAGCTCACGCCGGAGGAGATCGACGAGGTCGTCATGGTGGGAGGCTCCACGCGCATCCCGCTGGTCCGCGCAGCCGTCGAAACGCTCTTCAAAGCAAAGCCGCACACCGATCTCAATCCCGACGAAGTGGTAGCGCTCGGCGCCGCGGTTCAGGCAGGCATCCTCGGCGGCGAAGTCGACGACCACTTGCTGCTTGACGTCACACCTCTATCGCTAGGCATCGAGACCATGGGTGGTGTGGTCTCGAAGCTGATTCATCGCAACTCGACGATTCCTGCCAGCGCAACCGAGACGTTTACTACCGCCGTCGATGGCCAGCGGAACGTGCTCATTCACGTTTTGCAGGGTGAGCGCGAGCTGGTGAAAGACTGCCGCAGCCTGGCGCGATTCGATCTTCGAGATATTGAGCCCATGGCAGCCGGCTTCGCCCGCATCGAAGTGCGCTTCTTAATCGATGCCAACGGCATTCTGAACGTGACTGCCCGAGATGCCCGCACCGGCAAGGAACACAGCGTCGAGGTGAAACCGTCCTACGGTTTGAGCGAAGAACAGGTAGAGGCCATGATTCGCGAGTCCATCGAGAAGGCGGAACAGGACATGCGCGAACGCCAGGTTCGGGAAGCCCGCGTGGAAGCGGACAACATTCTCTCAGCCACGGGCAAGGCCAAGCGGAATGACGCTTGGCTCGGCTTGACCGACAAAGAGCGAGCTTCTGTCGAAGCAGCCGAGCGGGACCTGCTGAAGGTCTACAACTCGGAGGATCATGTTCTGATCAACGAGAGAATTGAGCACCTCAACAAGGTGACCCACAAGCTCGCGGAGAACATGATGAATACGGCAGTTCGTGGCGCGTTGAAGGGCACCAAGATCGAATAGGCGGCCCGCCAGGCGCCAGCACGCTTTACGGAGGAATCTATGGCAGGACTATCCTGGAACCACATTGACGATATTGCAATCAGTCTGTACGAAGCGCATCCGGACGTTGATCCCTTAACAGTCCGCTTCACGGACATGCACAAATGGATCACCGAATTGCCGGACTTCGCTGACGATCCCGCCGCCTCCACCGAGGGCAAGCTGGAAGCTATTCAGATGGCCTGGCTTGACGAGTACAAAGACAACCAATAGCCGACAGACACTCGTCGCCTCTCACAGTAGGGTAGTCACCATGAGTGGTAACTTATGACAGGTTTCCTCTTTGGGCCGTCAATGTGCCATCCGGCGGAAGGATGCAAGGATGGCTGGAATTCAAAACTGGCAGGAACGCGCGGCTTCCCGCTTGTGCGAGCACTAATACGATTTGGCCGTTTCCGTTCAACTAGCCCGCATATCTCACAAGCTGGTTTGAGGGGGCAAGTTTGTGCGACTGGGGCAATTCGAGGCGGCCATTTTTGAATTGAGAAAAATACTGATCGATTTGGGCGGCATGAGGG
>JBAUOG010001297.1:0-1794 GCA_049579625.1 Bryobacteraceae bacterium | reverse complement strand
TGACAATGCTTATGCCGTAATCCTGCTCGATTGCGCCCCAACCGCGGAGTCACTCCGTTTTGTCAGCCTCCCCACTACTCTCGACTGGTACATGAAGAACATCTTCGGATTCCAGCGCACCATGCTGAAAGCCGCGCGGCCACTCCTCAATCGCATTGCTCCGGTGGAGCTGCCGCCCGAGAAGTACTTTCAGAACCTGGAGAGCTTGTTCGAGAAGATCGGCGGCATCGACACACTTCTCAAAGACCCGCTCACGACCAGCGTCCGCCTGGTAACGAATGCCGAAAAGATGGTGTTGCGCGAAACCCAGCGGGCCTTCGTCTACTTTTCGCTGCACGGGCTGACGGTGGACGAGATCATCGTCAACCGCGTGTTGCCCGACCAGATCCACGATTCCTTCTTCGATGCTTGGCGACTGAGCCAGCAGCACACGCTGGCAGAAATCGATCGCTACTTCAACCCGGTGCCGGTCCGGCGAATTCCCCTGTTCCCGCATGAGGTGCTTGGTTACGAACGGCTGCGGCTGCTCGCCGATCATCTCTATCAGTCAGGCAACGATCCGGTTGCGGTCACCCGGACCGAAGCGCCATACTCCTTTGTGCGGTGCGACGGTTATCACGAGATACGGCTGCTTTTGCCGTTCGCCGAGAAGGCTGAGGTAGGCCTCTTTAAGAAGGACGACGAACTGGTGATAGAAGTCGGCACGCTGCGCCGGCATGTGGGTTTGCCGACCTCAATGGCCGCTCTCACTCCCACCCGCGCACGTTTGGAAGACCGTATGCTAATTGTTGAGATGAGGAGCGCATCATGAGTGAATCCGCGCAACCCGAAAACCCAGGCAGCCAGCAATCCGCCCGAACCGGGGCCGAGTGTTTCTGCCAGCAGGTAGGAGAAGCCTTCAGGAAGCTGGGCGAACTCTTTACCCCACCGGAAGAAGCCGAGAAACACTTTCGCCAGGCACGCATCGAGATGCTGAAAGGCGTTCGCGGGCTCATAGACCATCGCATCGAGGTGCTTTCCCGGTCTCACGTGAGAGGTACGAAGATCACCGTTGAATAGAGCTGGCCGGCTGGATGGGCTGATAGCTGACAAACGACACCCGCTTGCTGTCGAAGTTCCCCCGAAGTTCCCGTCGCGCAAGTTGATCGCGCGATCTTCTCAGCCCTGCTTCGCACCTTTGATATAGTCGGCCCGTGCTTGGAAATCAACTCGTGAAACTCCACACCTCCGCAGTTCTATCGATCCTTTTCGCCGCCGCGGTTATCGCCTCAGCCCAGCCGGCGCAGCAGCCGCCACCTCCGCCGTTGGTTTCGCCCGATGTCCACTCCGACCGCACCGTGACCTTCCGCTTTCGGGATCCCAACGCCCAAGCCGTCACCCTCAACCTGGAAGGCGCCAAGCCGGTGCCGATGACCAAGGACTCCGATGGTGTCTGGACCGTGACGACCGCTGCACTGGACCCTGATATCTACGGCTATTCCTTCGTCGCCGACGGCGTTAGCCTGCTCGATCCCAACAATTCGTCCATCAAGCCCAACTATCTTAATGTCTCCAATATGGTGCACGTCCCCGGACCCAATCCGCTGCCGTGGGAAGTCGCCGACGTAAAGCACGGAGAGCTTCACCATCACTTCTATAAATCGGCCATCATCGGCGATCAGCGCGACTTGTTTGTCTACACGCCGCCCGGCTACGACGCCAAAGGAAAAACCAAGTATCCGGTGCTCTACCTGCTGCATGGATATAGTGACGACGCCAGCGGTTGGACGGCCGTCGGCAAAGCCAATGTCATCC
>JBAUOG010001296.1:0-1517 GCA_049579625.1 Bryobacteraceae bacterium | reverse complement strand
AATCATATCTTCCAGCCCGAGGATGACGCCGGCCTTGCCAGCCTCAGGCCCGAGTTCTTTCAGCGCGTCGCCAACGTAATCCATCTCGTCCTTGGTGTTGAGGCCCCAGGGACCAAAGAAGGGTAACAGCAAGACTTTGGAATCCAGAGACTTGGTGAGGCGAATGGAATCGGATACCCATTTGGGGGCAAGCTTGTCGCTCTTCAGACCGTTGTCGTGGAGGCGGTCGACACAAGTGCCATCGATGGGAATCTTGTTTTCTTTGGAGAGGGTCAGATAGCGGGCGATGATCTCGGGATTGTCGACAGGCATCTTGTTGTCGACGATTTTGCGGCCGAAGGAGACCTGGATGCCATCAAAGCCGATTTTGGCGGCCAATGGCAAAGCCTCCGGATTTGCGCCGAGATTCAGGTTCCAGTCGGTGACACCGAAGTGGATCTTGTCTTTCACCCAGGGCGCGGCGGCTCGGAGGGTGGGTGCGAATGCAACTGCTACTGATGAGGCGAGGAAAGTACGGCGTGAGGTTTGAGACATCGGAGCTCCACCTGACGATCATTGTATCGACGAGGGGTTGCGGGAAAGGGACGAAGGACGAGAGTGCAAGATAATATGGGCCGCTGATGAACGCCGAGTGCGCCGATTTATCTCTGACGAAGAATTGGCCGAACAGCTCGGACTCTTGCGGTTCTCAGTAATCTGCGTTAATCCGCGATGATCGGCAGCTAACTAGATCATGGTTCTGTTGAACGCTAGCCAATACTGGTTTCGTCCATTTTGTACTTCCAGCGAAAGACCACCGGATCGGCGTTGACCTGATCGAAGTAGAGGTGGATGCGGTCGATCAAGGCAGTGCTTCCGCACATGTTCCTGCAGCAATGAATATGTCCAGAGTTCGTAAGCATAGCCCAGTTCCTTCGGCTTCTGGCAGGCGCAATGCTGTACCCAGGCAATCGCGTCATCTGGAATCCGCCGATCCTTACCCGGTCGCGGCAACTCCCCCAGTGCGGCTTCCAGTCCGAACTGAAGAAACTTGCGCGCACACATTGCAACGGTATGGTGGTTCACGCCGTTGCTTCGGGCCGCAGCGCCGTCATGGATAGCGCAATGGAGTGGTACAACGCCGCGTCGGCGCCGGTGCACGATCTGGAACAAATACTCGTGGGGGAAGTTGGGAAGCAGCAGGGGTGGCCCAGGCCGCCTTTTGGGCCAACGGATGCCGAATGTGGACCGAAAAAGGCCCGACAAGAGCGAACTCGGAAACTGGAAAAAGGAGACCCCTCACGAGAATGGGACGCCACATTATGAACAACTTAAGCTTGAGAATTTGGTGCGCCCGAGTGGATTCGAACCACTGGGCCTTTTGCTCCGTAGATTAACGCAAGTGCGTATCTTATTGTCTCCGACTGGGAGGGTTAAAACCCTCGCCTTTAGGCGACGGCTTTTAGCGCGTGCGCGCCAGGTAAACTTCGGGGATGACGGAATACCGGCGTGGCGCGCACACTGTATTTGAAATCCAT
>JBAUOG010001295.1:0-3506 GCA_049579625.1 Bryobacteraceae bacterium | reverse complement strand
CGTTACTTGCAAATGAGGAACCGTAGCGCCACTTTGACCGGCTGGAAGGCATACTATTCTCTAGCGACGTTTCATTGAGTTTCCTGGCCAGCCTTGCGAATCCTGCTCACTTCGAATGCCCCTTACCTGCCTCCACGAGGCGGTTCCACGCGCAGCAATCTCGCCTTTCTGGAAGCCTTTGTGGAGCGCGGGCACACGGTTCGCGTAGTCGCGGCCGCCGCGGAAACGGCGACGGAGCTGCAGCGAAACCTGCTCCGCCAGGAACTCGCCGAACAGCAATTGGAGCCCGGCTACTCCGCGAAACTGGAGCGGCAACCAATCTCGACCGGCCACCTGGGCACGATCGAGATCGTTTCGGTGCGGGACTTCATGCGGCACGTCTCCGTCCTGCACCGCCAGATTGAAGAGTTCCGGCCGGACTGGGTCCTCGTGTCTTCCGAGGATGTCAGTCATACGCTACTGCGTGAAGCGGCGCGCAGCGCGGCAGGCCAATTGATTTACATCGCCCATACCCCGCAGTTTTTTCCATTCGGACCGGCTAGTTGGCATCACGACGAAGCAGCCACGGCCGCGGTTCGAAACGCGGCGGCCGTGGTCGTTATCAGCCAGGTAATGGCCGGCTATGTCAGGACTCATCTCGGCCGCGATGCGGTAATCATTCACCCTCCTCTGTATAACGTGGATCCGGTTTCGGGGACTTATCCCCTTCTCGGCAATTTCGAGTCGGGGTCCATCGGAATGATCAATCCCTGCGCGGTCAAAGGCATCTCCTTGTTTCTCGCGATCGCGGATCTGATGCCCGATTGCCGGTTTGCCGCGTTGCCCGGATGGGGGACGACCCGCGACGACCTCAGCCAGCTTCGATCACGCCGCAACATCGCGATTCTTCCCCGCGTCAAGCAAATCGAAGACTTCCTGCAACGGCTCAGTATTCTGCTGATGCCGTCGCTTTGGTTAGAAGGATTCGGCCTCATCGCCATGGAAGCCATGCTACGGGGTGTTCCGGTCATCGCCAGCGACTCGGGCGGTCTGCGCGAGGCCAAAGCGGCTTCTCGTTTTCTGATCCCGGTGCAATTGATCGAGTCGTACGAGCCCGTGTTCAATGACCGCAACATGCCGCGTCCGGTTCTGCCGCCGCAGGACTCATCACCATGGGTCACGGGGATCCGAGCGCTCTCCGCGAGTAAGGTGGGCTACCAGGAGGAGCAACTGGCACAGCAGCACGCGGCTTTGCGCTTTGTGCGTGGCCTGGATCGACTCGCTTTCGAGAAACTTCTATCGAGTCTCGCGCCCGATCGGGGCAAGCCCCCGGTCAGCGCGGATACGGATCTGCACCGAACCCTGGACAGCCTCCCGGACAACAAGCGGGCGCTGCTGCTCAAACGTCTACGCCAGCGCCAACCTGCCGGCCGCGGTTGATCATGCGCATCCTGCTTGCCTCCAATGCCCAGTATTTCCCTGCTCACGGCGGTGGCGAACGCTCCAACCGAATGCTCATTGAGGCGCTGGCGGCGCATGGGCACCATTGCTTTGTGGTTACGCGCATTGATCGGTTCGGCGACGAAGGAGCCCGGCGCTTCGCGGCAGAACTCGCCGGTCGTCAAGTTCAAACCGAACCCGCTGAGCATGCTGTCCGTTTTCGTCTCGGCGGCGTCGACATCGTCGCCGCGACGCATCCGCCGAGTTTCCGCGCGTTCTTCGTCGCGCAGACGGACGCCTTTCGGCCAGACATCATCATCGCCTCGACGGACGACCCGGCGCAGCTGTTGCTGGAGGCGGCCCTCGAAGATCCCCACGCAGCCACGGTTTTTCTCGCGCGAGCCACTGTGGCGCTTCCTTTCGGCCCCGATGCCGCATTCACGAGTACGGAGAAAACAGAGTTCCTGCGGCGCGCCGACGCCGTCATCGGCGTCAGCGAATACGTCGCCTCTTACATGCGCGATTGTTCGGGGATTCCGGCCATTCATGTTCCCATCGCGCTGCCTGAGCCGGGACCACATCCAAAGCTAGGCAGCTTCGACAGTCCGTTCGTCACGCTAGTCAATCCCTGCGCGGTGAAGGGCCTGGTTGTGATGCTGGCGCTGGCCGAGGTGATGCCGCATCTCGAATTCGCAGCCGTTCCGACTTGGGGGACCACCAGCGACGATCTGCACCAGATTAAGCGCCATCCGAACATTACCATCCTGCCGAAGGTGGATCGAATTAACGATCTGTTCGCCCGCACCCGCGTCTTGCTGGTGCCCTCTCTTTGGACGGAAGCGCGCTCACGGCTGGTGGTCGAGGCCATGCTGGCCGGCGTTCCGGTAATCGCCAGCAACCTGGGGGGTCTTCCGGAAGCCAAGATGCACGTGCCGTATATTCTGCCGCTGCGGCCTATTGACGGATACAGCCACAAACTCAATGAACAGATGGTGCCTGTGGCCTTAGTCCCGCCGCAGGACACCGGACCCTGGAAAGAGGCCTTGCACAAGCTGACCACCGATCGTGCGCATTGGGAAGACTTGGCCCAACTCTCGCGCTCCACCGCGCTCGCATACGCCGAAGCCACCACGATTGAGCCTTTCGAGCGCTTCATCTCCGCCCTGCCCCGTAAAGCCCGGCCTGGCCCGGCCGCCTTGGCAACTCCGCCGTCCGATCAGCTCTCGCGCCTCTCCCCGGCGCGCCGGCGTTTGTTGGAGATTCGTCTAAAGAAGCAGGCGGCTGCCGCCGTCACGCCGGCCCTGCCTTACGGCGGGGCTGAAAGAACAGAACAGGTAAAGCTGTTTTGCTTTCCGCACGCGGGTGGCGGCGCCGGCAGCTATCGTCCCTGGAAGCCGAAGCTGGGAGAGTTGTGCGATGTGGCCTGCGTTCAGTATCCAGGCCATGAAAGCCGCCGGTCCGAGCGGCTCGCCACCTCGTTGGCGGAACTGGTTGAAACCCTCGCCAGCGAACTAAAGCCCGCAATGGCCCGCCCATTCGCCCTGTTTGGGCACAGCATGGGGGCCATCGTGGCTTTCGAACTCGCGCGCTTTCTGCGGAACGCAGGACATGCCGGCCCGCTCGCTCTCATTGTCTCCGGGGCACGTGCTCCGCAGTACCGCTTAAATCACCAGCCGGGCCCTGACCCTTCCGCCGAAGAGTTTCTGGCACAACTGCAGCGGCTCGGCGGTCTTCCAGCGGAAGTGGAATCAAACCAGCGCCTCATGGATTCTGTGCTGCCCGCACTAGCGGCGGATGCGGCCCTATACCGTCGCTACAGCTATACTCCGGAGTCACCGCTTGATATTCCGATTCTGGCGCTGGGCGGGACATCCGACCCGCAGGTTTCCTCTGAACACTTGGATGCATGGCGGGAACAAACCACAGTGCAATTTGAGATGCAGCAGTTTGAAGGCGGCCATTTCTATCACCGCGAACGCGAAGAAGAGTTGCTTGACTGTCTTCGATCGTTCTTTAAGAAAATAAATATTGAGAGCAAGTTATAGCAGTTGAGATCACGGGCAACCCCCGTAGGAGATGGCATGGGC
>JBAUOG010001294.1:0-3715 GCA_049579625.1 Bryobacteraceae bacterium | reverse complement strand
GAGCCTTTGATTCCGTAGTTGATGTTGTCAAAAACGCCGTACTGCGGTAGCGTCACAATCGCTTTGCGAATGGCCGTGGCCATCTGCAGGACTTTCTGTTGTTGGGCGTCTGGTGCCTCGGCCGTCTGTGCCATTGCCGAAAGAACAGCAATGGTCAAGAGAAGGAACGGCGCGCGAAAAGGGGTGCGGGTTTCATGGAACATGACTCGTTTCCTACTTACATGTTTCGTTACACGTTTCGGCGAGATTGTCTGATGGAACTCGTGTTACAGTATACAGTCGGATGGTCGGGCTCGCAAGGAATTCCGAACGGTTCGAGGAGTTTCAGCGGCTGGTCGAAACGCGGAGAGTTCCTGTAGCGACTGCCCTTGCCACTTTGTGGCGGAGGAAAAGATGACTCGTCAGAATCATGGAAATTCCGGAGCTGGGATTGCCCATAGTTCGGTCGCACGTAGGAGTTTCTTGGGGTTCGCTGGCGCCGGCGCGCTGTTGCCGGGTTTGGTGCGCGCCGACGAAGTCAAGGCTCCCCCGAAACCGGGGAATCAACTGTCACCTGAAGCGGCCCTACATGAATTGATGGACGGAAACCACCGGTATGTGAAGGGCCTGACGCGGCGTCATGATTTCAGCTCGGAGCGGGCGGCGCTCGCCGCCGGACAGAATCCTTACGCGGGGATTTTGGGCTGCGCGGACTCCCGGGTTTCGACGGAGTTCGCCTTCGATAGCTACCGCGGAGACCTTTTCGTGGTTCGGGTTGCGGGCAATTTTGTCAACGATGAGAATCTAGCGAGCTTCGAATACGGCGTATTAGTTCTTGGAACGCCGCTGCTGATGGTACTGGGTCATGCCTCCTGTGGTGCCGTGAGTTCGACGATTAAATCGCTCGACACCAACCCCACACTGCCGGGACATTTGCCGTCGCTGGTTGCCCGCTTGACGCCAGCGGTGAATGCGGCAAGGTCGGAATCGGGCGATTTGCTGGTGAACGCAACCAAGGCGAATGTGCGGCTGAACGTGGAACGACTGAAGAATGCCAGTCCCATCTTGAGTCAAGCAGTAGATGACAAGAAGCTAATGGTTGTCGGCGGCTACTATAACTTGAGCACCGGCGTCGTCGAAACGGTCGCGTAGGTGGATGGGCGCAGAAACTATGGATCTTCGGTCGCCTCGATTCACTTCTATTTGTTTGACGTGATCATCCTTGCCAGGCGCGACGTGATGGGCCTCACAAAACGGTCGTGCTCTTGGAGAAGTGCCTCGTTCCAAGGCTCTCAGAGCCAGTCCGGCGCCGGCTTCATACCCCCGAAGCCAGCGTTTGATCGGAGTTGCCTATTATTCAAGCTGAGTTTCCTGTCTCAGCCCCTGGGGCTGTTCTCCGCTTACCTGCTCTCTCATAAGCTTGTCGGCGAGCCGTCCCAGTTCGGTTTCGAGAACAGTCTTGGCGTCGGCACGCCCGAAGATATCTAGCATGGGAGCGACCAAGCCGGTCCAACCGGTCTGATGGCTTGCCCCGAGTCCCGCTCCGTTGTCGCCGTGGAAATACTCATAAAACAAGATGAGGTCGCGCCAATGCGGGTCCTGTTGGAATTTGGCCGCCCCCCCCATAAACCGGCCGCCTCCGATTGGCGTCACGCAGGAAGGGGACGGTCAGCCGGCGCTCGAGTTCTTGCGCCACTTCAAACAACGTCATGAATTGGCTGGAGCCGGTTGGGCATTCCACCTTGAATTCATCGCCATAAAACTGGTAGAGATTCAACAGCGCCCGGACGATCAGCGCATTGACTGGCATCCACACCGGACCCCGCCAGTTGGAGTTGCCGCCAAACATCCCCGTATTCGATTCGGCCGGCAGGTATTGCACCCTGAATTCCTGATGACCGACCAAGAACGTAAACGGATGGTCCAGGTGATACCGCGAGAGCGAACGAATACCACACGGTCCCAGAAACTCGTTCTCATCGAGCATGTAGCCCAGTACCCGCACCAGCTTCTTCTGGTTCAGGATCGACAGCAGCCGACGTCCCTTGTAACCGATAAACCCCTCGTCGGTCGGGGCCACTTGAGACACTAGCTCCGGATGACGTTTCCGGAACAGGGCGATCATCTCCATTAGCTTCGGCAAGCGGGTGACGTAATCGGCCTCAAAGACGGTGGCCGCGCACAATGGCAAGAGTCCCACCAGTGAGCGCACCTTTAGACGCATGGCGTGGCCGCCGGGGAGCCGCAGCACGTCATAAAAGAAGCCGTCCTCTTCGTCCCACATGTCATCGTGATGCTCACCGATGCGGTCCATGGCGTAGGAGATCCAAGCAAAATGTTGGAGGAATTTGAAGGCCACATCTTCGTACATCGGGTCGTGGTCGCACAGGATGAGAGCCATCTCGAGCATGCACTGGCAGTAGAATGCCATCCAGGCGGTCCCGTCGGCCTGCTCCAGCGAACCCCCGGTTGTCAGTTCGGCGCTGCGGTCGAAGACGCCGATGTTATCCAGACCAAGAAACCCTCCCGCGAAGACATTACGGCCGGAAGGATCCTTCCGATTGACCCACCAACTAAAGTTGAGCATCAGCCCCTGGAACGACCGTTCCAGGAAGCGAGGATCGGCCCGGCCGAGGCTCCGCTCGTACTTGTAGAGCCACAACGTCGCAAAGGCGTGCACCGGGGGATTGACGTCGCTGAAGTTCCACTCGTAGGCGGGAATCTGCCCGTTGGGGTGGAAATAGGGGCTGCGCAGCATGAGCAGGAGCTGCTCTTTGGCGAAATCGAAGTCCACCAGTGAGAGCGCGAGGGTGTGGAAGGCGAGGTCCCAGGCCGCGTACCACGGATATTCCCACTTGTCAGGCATCGAGATGATGTCCGCGTTGAGCATGTGGAACCACTCGGTGTTCCGCACGGAATGCCGGGCCGATCCGATTAGGGGATGACTGCGGTGCTCTTTCAGCCAGTTTTCCAAGTCGAAATAGTAATACTGCTTTCCCCACAGCATGCCCGCCAACGCCTGGCGGTGCACACGTCGCTGGTCTTCGGTCAGCGATTGCGCGGTGATCCGCTGATAGAACTCGTCCGCTTCGGCAATGCGGGTTTCGAATATTTGCTCAAACTCGCTGAACGCGTCGTCGGCCTGAGTGGACCTGAGCCGCAAGCGCACCGTCTGGCTGCCGCCGGCTGGCACTCCAAGCTGGTAGTGGGCCGCGGCTTTGGTTCCCACGTGGGCCGGATTCACGGCCTCGGCCCGCCCTGCTATTACGTAGGCATGGAACGCGTCCTTCACAAAGGGAGACGCATTCGGCCGATCCCAAAGCCGGCCGGCATTACTCTCATTCTCGGTAAAGAGCAGTTCGGGTGATCCATCGCAGGCTAGCCAGTATTCGCCCAGTTCCTGATGTGAGGCGCCTATGAGACCAGGCGCTACCTGCCGCAGTGAGGGCTTCGAACTCTCCTCGCCCCATGACCATGTGTTTCGGAACCATAGCGTCGGCAGCATGCGAAGACGTGCCGTCTCCGGTCCCCGATTATGAACCGTAATCCGGACAACGATGTCTTCCGGACCCTGTTTAGCGTATTCTACGAACACGTCAAAGTAGCGGTCGTCGTCGAATATGCCGGTATCGAGCAGTTCGTACTCAAACTCCTCCCGCGACCGCCTGCCATTTGTCTCGACCAGTTCGCGGTAAGGAAACTCCCGCTGCGGGTACTTGTACAGATACTTCATGTA
>JBAUOG010001293.1:0-2827 GCA_049579625.1 Bryobacteraceae bacterium | reverse complement strand
CCCAACAGGTGCGCGATGTACGGCACCTGCGTCGCTTCAAAATTGTGCCGTGGGCAACAGAAATAGTCGTCGAGCGATACGATAATTTCGCCCATCCAAGATACACGATTTTCTCGTCTGGAACTGATGCCTCGTAGCACGCTGCTCTGCAAGTCGCCGCTCTTCGCGATTCTGTTCCCGAATCGTCCGGTCGACGAGTGCCATGAAGCTAACTTCACCCGGACCTCGAGCGAATAAATGACCTTTTCCGTAATTCATTATTTGTACCTCTGATGAACGGTTCGTGTCGAGCTTGGCATCTGGATGTGCGGCGCTCGACGGCCACAACGCGGTGCCATTTATCGCAACGGCATTTCCCCGGAGGCGCAAATGCCTCGCGCGAAGTAACGGGAAAGCCGGTTGGAGTGGGGCTGCGCCTCAGCTTTCGATCTTGAAGTGCTAACGATCTGGACTGCAGACGCACATCGCGACGATGCGAAGCGTTTCGTTGCGCGAGCGGATGAAAAGCTGACGGCGTTCTGCAATTGGAAGCACCTAGCCGCACGCCCACCTGAGTTGCTTTAACAAAATGGCGTGATTTGCTCGCAACTCAGGCATCGCCATGCGGACCGGAATCAGGCGCAGTAATTTTACGGAGGCAGTCAAAGCTTGACGCACGGTGATGGCTTACATGAAAGGGCGAGCGATATCGTAACTAAGAATTTATATGGCGACGATCGATAGCGACCCCAATGGTGCGGATGCTGCCCGTGACGGCCTGCTCATCTGTCATCGGGTGTCCTTCTTTTTCCTTTTCTCCTTTGTTTTAACCTGGGGCTACTTTTGGTTGATCTGGGCGCCTTTGCGCCTGCCCTACTCGCTCATAGCGGTGGGCGGTTTCGGGCCAGCAGCCTCAGCCTTCCTCATGCTAGCTCTCACCTCCGCTACTCCCCGAAGAAAGTGAAGTCGTAAGTGCCGGCGGGCAGAGGGGTGCCATGCACATCGGTCAGATCGGCGTCGAGGAGGAGGCGTCCTGTATTCTGCTTGCCCAGTCGCCAGACCCGAAACGGCTTCCCGGGTGGGTCCGATTTTGGGTTACGATCCACGCCGTTCACGCGAACGAGCGTCCCTTGGAAGGTGCCCAAGGCATCGTCCCCCGTCACCCGATAGAAAACCTTCTTGAGGTCGTCGCCGGAGTCGACGAAGGGATGGAGCGGATAGCTCCACCGGCCCCCGCGAGTGTAGGTGCCGGTCGGTGAAACCGGAATCGTGCCCGTTTCGGCATCGAATAGGGCGAACGTCAACCGCGAGACAAGGCCGATCTTGAAGGTGCCATTGGCGGCGGGGTCGCCGCGGACTTGGTCGATCACCACGGTGGCTCCGTTGGAGAGGTTGTGTTGCCCCGTCGTCGTGATCCTGATCGGTGTGCTATCGCTGACGTGCTCTATGGCGTTGTAAAGGGTATCCCCGTTGGTCGAACTCGCCGGCCCCGAATACGGGAGCGAGACGTTTTTCACCGGACCATAGGGCGCCTGGATGGTCCATGGGATGGTATTTTTCAGACCGCCGGTCTCGGTGACGGTGAGCTGAAGTTGCGACGCCCCGCCGGCGCCGACATCGGCGGTGTCGTCATCCACGGAGAACCCGTAACCCGAGAATCCTAACTTTACATGAACGAACCAGACGAAGGGATCGAGGTTGAAGACGTTGAAGTCCTGCTCGCCGCGCTTGAGTGACGGATTCGGATACCAAACGACGTGTTTGCCGTCTTCGATTTTATCCGGATACTTGGTGAAATCGCTCACTCCGCGCAGCACGGACTTGATCATGTCGCGGATTGTCGACGTCACCATTTTGGCGTCGAACGACTTCTTCGCGTCATCGGTGAAGATGAATCCCATGTTAGCGCCGACAATGTCCTGCATGTATTTGGATACGCTGTCGTTGTTCGGATGGCCGATCTGGTTCATCGAGGCCATGATCAAATAGACTTGCTGGGAGAACTCGTAGGGGTCGTGCCACGCCGGCTCGTTGGAAAATTTGAAATCTTTACCGATCAACGGATATCCCGGGTCTCCTTCCGCGGTGGGGGTGTACAGCAGCGATTTCGGAGGGTGGAAGGTGAATGTCGCCCTGGTGGAAGGGGTGTTCACTACCTGGCTCAGGATGACTGACTTTTTATCGCTAGCGATTTGCAGAATCACAGCGTCACCCTGGTGGCGACCCTTCTCGGTCTCGGCGTCGTCCAGACCTGGGCCGGTTACCGCCATTCCCTGGACCAACTCGGGGTGCGCTTCGTTGAAAATCAGCGTCGCAGCATCCTTCTCGATGGATCCGGTGATCGGCGTCGGGGCCGTGGGAGCGCCTGGCGTCTCATCCTTCCAGTGCTCCAGGTAGTATTGCGTCCAGGAGTACCAGAGTTTGATCATCGCCTCGGAGGCGTAGTCATGGACAGGCCGCCTGAACGTGAACGCGCAGGCTTCGCTCGAGCCGATCAACGGTTTGCTCAAGGTGACCGTCCCCGCCCTTTTATCCACGCCCAAGACGGTGGTGCCATCCTGGATGGGGTTGGGTATCCGGGGCGGGGGGTTTGGCGGGACGCCTATGACGAGGTAGTCCTTCGCAATGAAGTCGATCTTGTGGGGCTCGGCGACGTGGTTCAGGTGGAGGATGGTGTCTCCCCTTTTATCCGGAGTGCCCCCCGCCCACCCTATGGTCGCCTCGATCGGCCCGGCGCCGCCGCTCGAGAGCATGTATTTGTTGTTCTGCCACTCTCCGTTGCCATAGCTGGAAGGGACCGCCTTGAGCGGGCTTTGCGCAAAGATGTTGGCGCCCGACGGGATTTTGA
>JBAUOG010001292.1:0-1653 GCA_049579625.1 Bryobacteraceae bacterium | reverse complement strand
GATCGAGGCCGCATCTACATCCTGTACGGGCCACCCGACGAAATCGAATCCCATCCGTCGGACAGAAACAAAATCCAATCGCCGTACGAGGAATGGCTCTATCACCACATAAGTGGGCTGGGCGACATGGTGGTTTTCACGTTCATCGACAAACACAGCACGGGAGATTTTCGGCTCGTTCCGAAGAAGGCAGAATAAATGCTGCCGAGGAGAGTCCGGTTCGGTCGATTAAAAAGGCTTTCACGCGCGGAAGGACGTCGGAGCGGGACGGAATCCCCTTGCTGACAAGTGTGTGTGAGAACTCCAGTCGCAAGCGGAGTGCGTGCTGGAGTGTTGACACAGATCATTTCATTCCTGCACTCTCCGCGCGACCAAGTCGAACGACAGCTTTAGCTCATCTTTCAGCTTTAGTGCGCCACCCGCAAACGAAACAGGGCGGATCCCGAACAGACTCTGGGAGAGTGTGAAGTCACCCCATGCTCTGGCCTGCTGCTCAGCCAAGCTGAAATGAGCGACGATCTGCTGCTCGGCGGTGACACCGTGCAGAAAGAAGTCCCCGACCAGGGTGATGCGGTACTGGCCCTCATCGGTCTTCTCAGCGCCTATAGCCGTGCTGCGGAACGCGATCTCGGGAAACGCCGCCGATTCGAGAACCTCGCGGTGCATCAGTTGTTCGATCTCGCGGCGGTCCTTGTCCTTGATATCGTCGGACACAGCCAGCGATGCCGCTTTGACCCGTAGCTCCAGCGAGGCTTCGGCCGGGCCGCCAGGTGGTATGCGAATCTCTCCCGCGAAATCGCGCACCGAGAACGTTGGATTGTGTCCAAATCCGGCGAGCATCCCACTAGCAAACGCACGAACCTGTAAACGGCTGATCCCCGGCTCGAGCGAGTACCGGGCAATGTCCACTTGTATCGCCGCCATGACGCGCCGGTTACATGGACCTTAACTTCAGATACCGCTCCACGTCCGGCATCAGCGTCGACAGCAAACCGGCCGGGTTCGCTTGACCCAAATAGCGCCGGACTACCGGATTCGAAAGAATCAACCCGGCACCGAAAATCATCAGCGCCACGCCGCCCATCATGAACATCGTGTCCCGTGCGTCGTCGGTCGCGTGTAACTCGCCGTTGCGACTCAGTTCCATTGGCATAACTCGTCTCCTTTGATGAAGCTTCAAACTACAACGCCTGAGCGTTGCACGGCGGAAGTCTCGTTGGAGGCCAGGTACCCGGCCACCAACGCTTCAATCCTTACGATGGCCGCGTCCACGGCCTTCGCCACCGCGCTACTCAAACCCATGTGACCCTCTTCGGCCGGCCCGAATGTTTCCGGTTCGCATCCCACGAGCAGTACTTTGCCGGCAGGACCGCCCATCTCTTTTGCCAATCGCAATACGCGCACCGGATTCATTCCATGACCGTCCTGCTCTGCGGTCGTTGGCCCTAAATGATCAAGGTCCGGCTCTATGACGTACAGCGTTCCCGGCAGTCCCCCTCGTTCGACAACGTCAACCAAAATGCTCATTTCGTATCCGTCGAGCAGCGCAAACGCAAGATCAAATCCGCGAATGCCGAAATCCACGACCGCAACGCCAATGGGCCTCGGTCTGGTAGCCATGCGCTGCGCCACTTCGACGCCAAAGGCGTCGTC
>JBAUOG010001291.1:0-1850 GCA_049579625.1 Bryobacteraceae bacterium | reverse complement strand
CGGCTGGCTTGGTGGGGGATCGAAGCCGTCGTCTGCCGCGACCTCGCGAGTGCTTGGCACGCCGCCCAAGTCAGTCGCCCGGCGCTTTACATCTTGCAGTGGAAGCAGCACGACGCGGCTGCCTTGGATTTCTGCCGGCGAGTGCGCACCGAACCCGACGGGCATCAATGCATCATCTGGCTGATCACGGATCGCGACTCCGAAGACGCACTTCGCGGCGCGCTCGACGCCGGTGTCGATGACTGTCTTCCCTTGCCGATCGACTGGAAGTGGCTCGACGTGCGGCTGGGGGCCATAAAGCGGCGCAGCGCCGACGCCATCGATCGGCAGCGCGTCGAAGAATCGCTCCGCCGCAGCAATGAGCGATTCGACGTCGCCGTGCGGGGAGCCAACGAAGGACTCTGGGATGCCGTAATTCTTCCCGGACTCCCCTGGGATTCGCTCGACACGCCGGTCTGGTATTCTCCGCGCTATAAAGAGCTGCTCGGCTATGGCAATGACGAGTTTCCGAACATTCGACGAAGTTGGGCGTCAAGCCTTCACCCGGACGACCAACCACGAGTGCTGGAAGCGCTGGCCGATCACGTCGAGCGCCGGATTCCCTACGACGTCGAATATCGGCTCGGAACCAAATCGGGCGAATATCGATGGTTCAGCGCGCGTGGCTTGGGCGTTTGGAACGACCGAGGCGAAATGGTTCGCATGGCGGGCTCGATTCGCGACGTGACCGACGCCCACCGTACCGCGGAGGCGCTCAAGGCGAGCGAAGAGAAATGGCGGGGATTGGTCGAACACGCCCCCGATACCGTTTTGCTCTTGGATCGCGACGCCCGCATCAGATTCATCAACCGCGTGGAGCGAGGATACAAGCTCGAAAAAGTCCTCGGCGCATGCGCCTACGACTTTTGTCCGCCGGAAGACCGCCAGCGAGTCCGCGAGGCCTACGAATCGGTCTTTCGGACTGGAGCGCCCCAGCAGCTCGAAGTTTCCGTCGCTCGTCCCGATGGAGGCCTCGATTGGTATCTCACCCGGCTGGGCCCGATCGAGCGCGATGGCCGCGTCGAGTCGGTCATCATGATTACGACCAATACGACCGATCGAAGATTGGCCGATGAAGAGCGGCAAAAGTTCTTCGCGCTCGTGGAAAACAGCGGCGACTTCATCGGCATGTTGACCGCGAGCGGGGAGTTGCTCTATCTCAATCCAGGCGGTTGCCGGATGGTCGGCTTGAGAGACGCCGCCGAGGGGCGGTCGCTGCCGCTGGCCGAGTTGTTGACCGAGCGGAGCCGAAAGCAATTCCGCGAGACGGTCTTGCCGGCGGTCTCGGCCACGGGACGCTGGTCCGGCGAGACGCAATTTCGCCATCGCCAGAGCGGCCGAGTCATCGACGTGCATCAAAAACTGTTCCAAGTTCGGCACCCGCAGTCGGGAGAGCCGCTTTGCGTGGCGACGATTACCCGCGACATTTCCGACCGTAAGCGGAGTGAAGCGCTTCTCGTTCGCGAGCAAGAGTTCCTGCGGCGGCTGCTCGATCTGCAAGAACGCGACCGGCAGCTTGTCGCCTACGAGATCCACGACGGTCTGGTGCAGGAGATGACCGGCGCGCTGATGCATCTGGAAGCGTTCAAGCATGCCGAAGATCAATCGCAGCGCGAGCGCGACTTCGATCGCGGCGCACGGCTGCTCCGCGAAGCGGTCAATGAGGCGCGGCGGCTGATCAGCGGGCTGCGTCCGCCGGTGCTCGACGAGCTGGGAATCGTCGCCGCCATTGAATATCTGAACAATGAGATTCGGTCCGATGTGGGTGAGATTGAGTTCGTGCACCGCACGACGTTTGAACGGCTGGTGCC